>NZ_JBDPMC010000076.1:0-29319 GCF_039871625.1 Micromonospora sp. B11E3
CGTCCGTGACTACGAACGGCTACCCAAGCACCACGCCGCGATGGTCCAGTGGGCCATGGTCATCGTCATGGCTCGCCGCCTCGCCCGTCACCAACACACCTGAAACCCTTATTTACCAGGCTCTAAGCAGTGTCAGGGGCTGCCTCATCGGCGTGGGGTGACCTGGGTGGTGCCAGTGTGGGGTGCTGATTGACGGCGCTGTTTTGTAGGTCGGTCAAGGTGGATGCCGCCGCGTCGCGGTGTGCGGTGAACGCCTGCGGTTCGGTGGCTGCAAGTTCCTCGAAGTACCGCACCCCTTCACTAACAGCATCGAGGATCTGCTCCGACGTCTCTCCGAGAATGCGCGCTACGTACCCGACGCCCACCAGGGACCTGGCGAGGTCGGGTAGGTATGCGTCGCGGTTGGCGGCGGCCAACTCCCGGCGCAGATCGACGGCTTCCTGGCTGGCGGCCAGCGCTTCGTCCCGCCGCCCCGTTTCCGCCAACATGGCCGCCTGGTTGTTCACTGACGTAGCGAGGTCGGGTAGGTAAGCGTCGCGGTTGGCGGCGGCCAACTCCCGGCGCAGGTCGACAGCTTCCTGGCTGGCGGCCAGCGCCTCGGCATGCCGCCCCACCATTGCCAACATGCCCGCTTGGTTGTTCACCGACGCAGCGAGGTCGGGTAGGTAGGCGTCGCGGTTGGCGGCGGCCAACTCCCGGTAGAGGTTGACGGCTTCCTGGCTGGTGGCCAGCGCCTCGGCATGCCTCCCCACCACCGTCAACATGCGAAGAGCGTGGTTGTGCACCGACGTGGCGAGGTCGGGTAGGTAGGCGTCGCGGTTGGCGGCGGCCAACTCCCGGTAGAGGTTGACGGCTTCATGAATGGTTTCCAGCGCCTCGGCATGCCTCCCCACCTCCGCCAACCGAACAGCGTGGTTGTTCACCGACGTGGCGAGGTCGGGTAGGTAGGCGTCGCGGTTGGCGGCGGCCAACTCCCGGTAGAGGTTGACGGCTTCCTGGCTGGTGGCCAGCGCCTCGGCATGCCTCCCCACCTCCGCCAACCGAACAGCGTGGTTGTTCACCGACGTGGCGAGGTCGGGTAGGTAGGCGTCGCGGTTGGTGGCGGCCAACTCCCGGCGCAGGTCGACAGCTTCCTGGCTGGTGGCCAGCGCCTCGGCATGCCTCCCCACCTCCACCAATCGAAGTGCGTGGTTGTTCACCGACCTGGCGAGGTTGGGTATATAGGCGTCGTGGTTGGCGGCTAACTCCCGGTAGAGGTTGACGGATTCCTGGCTGGCGGCCAGCGCCTCGGCATGCCTCCCCACCTCCGCCAACCGAATAGCGTGCCAGGCCAGTGACAACGGTCGGTCGTTTGGCTTGGTCGGCGCTGCCCCGGCGCGTAGGGCGTGGGTGGTCAACGCGACCGCGATCTGGCCGAACTCGATCGACGGGTACGGCACCCGACGCGCTGTCCGCCAAGCCCAGTCAGGGTCGAGTTCAGCCGTGACGAGCAGGGCGGCGACCCGGGGAGCGAGCATTCCGGGGAACTGAAGGCCGACCTGGAGCACCGCCTCGGTCATCACCGGCACATCCGCGGTCAGCGCCACGTCGATCATCGCCGCAGCGTCGGACTGGTGGGTGCGCGCGCGGCTCAGGACCGTCAGCGCCTGCACCGCCTGACCGGGAGCCAACCCCTGCAGGATCCTGCTGCGCTCGGTCGGGGTGCTTTCCCGCAGGACCGCGACCGCGAGGTCCTCGGCAAGCAGGTCCGGCTGCAACGTCCCCAGCCCGCCGCCCGTCCCCGCCGCCGGGTACAGACCGTACAACCAGTCCACGTACCCGTTGACCACCTCTGGCAGCGCCCCGCCCAGGCCCGGCACCCGGCCGACCAGCTCCATGCGGCGGCGGAGAGTGACGTCGTTGCGGGGACGGCGGGCGATGATCACGGTCAGACCGAACACGCTGCCGTCGGACAGCTCCAGCCACACACCACGGTCGAGGGTCATCACCTGCGCGTCCCGATAGACGCGGGCGGACGTGATGGTCACCGGGTCGCCGTCGTCGTCGACGAGGTGGGGCAGGTCGGCGTCGTCGCAGAGCTGGTCCAGATCGCCGCTGGTGAGCAGGTAACGCACGAGGGCCTGCAGGATCTCCTCGTGGGCGTACTCACCGAACTCGTCATCACTGAGGTCGGGCATGGCCCTGACTCCTCTCGGAGGGTAGGGATGGGTGTCGGACCGGGGTCAGGCCCCGAGAGCGGGTGGGTCGGGGATGCGGCCGGCGATGCGGTCGCAGTCGTAGGGGTGCACCGGCAGCCAGGTCCAGGACCAACCCATCACGATGTACAGGCCGTCCGGGTTCGGGCTCATGCGGTCGATCGCGTCCGGGTCGCCCTGCACGCGGGTGTCGTCGGCGACGAGAACGTCACCGTCGAACCACATCCGCCCCATCGACTGGTCCACCAGGCGATCCAGGTCCGCCTCGGCGGTGCCGTCGGCGGCCAGGGAACGACGGAAGCGGTCGCGGGCGTCGGCCTGGTCGGCGACGATCGCCTCAGCCACCTCGCGGCTGCAGGTGAACACCGCCCACCCGTTCCACGTGTCCACCAGCGTGCCGACGAACCCCACCGGAACCCGCATGTCACCGGCGCTGTTCGGCGTCCACGCCCAGTCCCCCGCGAACACCCCCGGCCCGCCCAGACGTACCCGGCCCGGGTACACATGGCGTAGATCCCGGTCGTCACCGTCGGGGTGCAGAACGATGCGGCACTGCCGGGCCGCCTCGGCTTCGACGCCGTGGTCGAAGCCGTCGCACCACGCCCACCGCGCCTGGTCACACTGCTGCCCGGTCAGGTCCTCCCATTCGGGCGCGTCGGGCGGGGCGTGCTCGGCGTAGCGGACGGCATCCTCGGCGAGGTCGTACCGGTCGGCGGCCGGCAACCCGTCGATGTTCTGCCCCGTGGCGGCCTCGATCGCGGTGAGGACCTCCCGGCCGGTCGCCGCCACATCACCGCCGGCCCGTCCGCCGATCGTGTCCTGCGCCCACCATTCGGCCGCAGTCCGGCCGGCCGCCGCACCAGCCGTCCGAAGGGCGTGGAGTACCCGCTCCCAGCCGGGCCCCGGCAGGTGACGGACGCGGTCGCCCGCGCCGCGAAGCATCGACAGGCGGGAACCGCTGTCCCAGTTCACCTCGAGAACCTGCAGTCGCGGGTCGTAGCGGCGCACCGTGCCCTCGTCACCCGGCCGAAGCTGAGTGTGCGGGTCACTGGTGTGCTCGAGTGCGACCCGGTCCCCCGTTCGGAAGGTTTCGGCAGCCGAGCGGGGATCCGGACCGCGGTCGTCTGGCGGCGGCGGTCTCGTGTCGTTGTCTGAGCTGGTCATGGTCTTGTCCCTTCGTGGAGTGCCTCGCGGGGTGGCGGGTGTCGTGCAGCGGGGTCTGTCAGCGGGCGGCGTCCTGCGGGGGCTCCGGCGTCGAGCCGGCCTCGACGAGCGCCCCGTCCTGCCGGAGGACCCCGCACGCCTGCTGGAACCGGCGGTGCGTCGTGTCGCGTTCTTCGCGTACGCGGGTGAGCGCGTCCTCGATGGCGCGCATCCGCTGTCCCGCGCAGACGAGGTCGTCCAGGTCGGCGGTGCTGTCGTGCACGGTGAAGAGGGTCCGTGCGGCCTCGGTCAGCAGCGCCTCTTGGGCGTTGGCGGCGACAAGCGCGCAGCCGGCGGTGATGAAGGCGCAGACCGCGTCGGGGTGGTGTGCGGCGGTGACGCCGATCTGGTCGGTGTCGACGTCGGCGCCGTCGAGCTGGGCGAGGTACCGCAGGATGTCGATGAGGTCGTTCACGAACGGCTCCCAACTGGGTTGAAGTGGTGTCGGCGGTGGGCCAGCGGCAGGTCAGGCCTCGAGGTGGATCTGATGCGGCCAGCCGCGCCGTTCTGGGCGCGGGCGGGTGGAGTAGGCGGTCAGGGTGTTCGCGTAAGTCGAGCCCCTCAAGCAGCACCTCTTCGCGGAAACCGAACAGCCTTCGCCGCAGCTACGGACCGCCCGCAACCCGGGCGGCAACCTCGTCTTGCGCGCGTGGTCACGACACGGTCCTGTCGTGGTGCGGCTCGGTGACGATCCGGCGCACGGCCGCCAACTGGTTGGCCCAGGCCGACAGGCGGCTGATTTTGACGACGTCGCCGCTGTGCGGGGCTTGCACGATCAGCCCTTGGCTGAGGTACATGCCGACGTGTCCGGGACGGGCGACCGTGCCGCGGCTGCCGGGGATGAACAGCAGGTCCCCGGCCCGCAGGTCCCGGTAGTCGGCGACCGCAACGCCAGCGTGGATCTGTTCACTAGTGGTGCGGGGCAGGGGTATGCCAGCCGCCCGGTATGCCTGCTGGAGCAGGGATGAGCAGTCGCACTGGCGGGCGGGGATGCCGGAGTGGGGTGCGGTGCAGTCCCCGCCGAAGGTGTAGGGGGTGCCGAGCTGGGCCAGGGCCCAGCCGATCGCGGTCACGACCTGCGGTGAGGTGCCTGGCGGGAGGGTGAATCCGGCGGGTAGGGGCACCTGTTCGCCGCCGGGTTGGCCGTCGCCGCCGTCGAACAGGCACATCGGGTTGCTCATCGCCTGTTCCAGATCGGCGGCGACCGGACTGGCGGGGGTGCCGCCGGTCAGGACGCGGACCAGAGCGATCGCCTCGTCCTCCCATTTCGCGTACGCGTCGGGGTAGGCGGAGCGCTGCACCGCCTGGGCGGCGTCGGTCAACGCCATGGCCTGCCAACCGTCGACGCCGAGCAGCCCGTGATAGAACTTCCCGGCCGCGTAGCGGGGATCTGCCAGTTGGGCGGGGGTGCCCCAGCCCTGCGACGGGCGTTGCTGGAACAGCCCGATCGAGTCGCGGTCCCCGCCGGGCAGGTTGCGCAGGGTGGATTCCTGCATGGCGGTGGCCAGGGCGATGACCCAGCCCCGCGGTGGGACCTTCAGCTGCGCGCCGACGGTGACGATGACCGCGGCGTTGGCCGTCTGTTCGCTGTCCCACACGCCACCACCACCGTCGGGAGCGGGTGGGGACACGATGATGGTGGGCAGCAGCGGCTGCCCGTCCGGTCCGACCGCGCTGTAGCAGGCGGCCGACGCGGTGCCACCGCCGGTGAACAGCGCGCCGATCCCGCCCGCGCACAGCACCAGCACGGCGATCACCCCGACTGCGATCGCGGCGAGGGCGCGGGCGCTCACCGCCGTGCTCCCGCCGCTGGCCGCGCGCCGCCCGGCCGTACGCCCCGGTCGGCGCCGCCGTGGTGCAGGCAGTTGGCCAGGTGGTGGGTGGCGACGCGGGTCCCGTCGCCGGTGTGCACGGCGATGGTGCTGGTGTCGGCCTCGATGAGGTAGATCCATTCGGCGTCGAGGTGCCCGGCGTGGCACAGCGGGAACACCGTGACCGGCTCCGGCGGGTCCACCTCGGAGGAGGTCATCCCGACGCCCGGTACCGGGCGCTGCCGGGGAAACGGACTGCGCGTGGTGGCGGTGATGTGCGGGTCGAGGTACTCCCAGTCGTGGGCGAGGATCGCGGTGATCAACGCGGTGGTGTCGTGGTCGGTGTGGCCGGCCCAGATCGCGGCCAGGGCTGGCAGCACAACGGCCGGGTGGCCGTCGAAGAGCACGAACCGGGCGTGCACGAGGTGCGGGTTGTCAGGGCTGGTGGTGCCGATGTAGCAGTGGGTGCTCAATGGAACAGGCTCCTTCAGCGAGACGGCGAGATCGGGCAGCGGGCCGGCGTCACGGCTGGTCGCGCTCGGGTGCGGGCGGCCAGGTGGCGGGGGTGGCGCGCCAGCCGAAGATCGGGTCGGTGGTCTCGACCGACCCGCAGCGGGTGCACCGGGCGTGGGTGTCCTCGCCGTAGCCGGCCATGGACGGCACCTCGGTGAAGACGACCTTGTCGATGGCGCCGCAGACCCGGCAGCGGATGGACCCGCCGTCGGGTCCCCACACGCTGAAGATCGGCTCGTCCGGGTCGGCTTGGCGCCGGGGTTGGTGCGGTGGTGGCGTGCCCCGGCCGGTTCTGGTCTGGGTGTAGCGGGTGGTGGCCGCCAGCAGCGCGACCAGGCCGGGATAGGTGGCGGGGATGTCGTGCGGATCGGGGGTGCCTGCGACGCGCACGACCGGTTGGTCCTCGCCGCGCGGGTGGGTGAGCTGGTAGACACGCCCGTCGGTGTCGACGGCGTCGACCCGGCGGACCTGTCGTGGCTGGCCGTCGCGGGTGTGGATGTCGTCGTAGCAGGCGGCCCAGGCCACGAGGCGTGCGTCCGGCGCGGTTGCGCGGATCCGGCGGATGATCGTGTCGAGGGTGGTCTGGTAGGGCGTGGGTGCCGTGGGGCTGGTCAGGCCGGCGGCGAGGCGGTGCAGCAGCGCGGGCAGCCCGGCGGGGTCGGCGAGCATGTCGTCGCGGTGTAGCGGGAACTCCAGGCTGCGCATCTTGCGCCGTCGCCTCGGGGTGACCGGGGCCAGGAGCCAGTCGTGGACAAGCAGCAGAGTCGGGGGCTGACCCCATCCCATCTGGTCGGCGTCAGCGTCCGCCGCGATGAGGCATTCGGTGAGGGTGCGGACAGCGTTGAAGGACAACACCGTGGTCTCCCTTGTCAGGGGCGAGAAAGGCGAAAGACCCCGCAGCCGAGGCGGCTGCGGGGTCTGTGACGTGCGTGGTGCGCAGTGGCGGGCGTCAGTGGTCGTGACGGTCGCGGCTGCGTGCGGTGGGCGTGCGGTGGGTCAGGTACTCGCGTACGCCGCCGCTGGCGCGTTTCGCCTCGTACATGGCGGAGTCGGCCTGGGTGAGCAGGTGCCGGGTGCTGACGTGGTCGTGATGGGCGTGGGTGTAGCCGACCGAAGCCGTCACCTGCAGATCACCGTTGACGACGCGCATCGGGGCGGCGGCGATCACCTCCCAGGCGGCGTGCGCCGCGGCGGCGGTGTCGTCTCGGTCGCCGGCCACGAGCAGGGCGAACTCGTCGCCGGAAAGCCGGGCCGTGACCCACACCGGGGCGGGAAGGCTGGCCAGGCGCCGGCCGACCTGGTGGAGCAGGTCGTTGCCGACCTCGTGGCCGAGGGTGTCGTTGATGGTCTTGAACCGGTTGAGGTCCAACAGCACCACCCCGACCGGCGCGTTGTCGGCGAGGACGGCGCGCAGGCGGGTGACGAACAGCCGCCGGTTGGGCAGGCCGGTGATCTCGTCGTGGGTGGCCTCGTAGCGGGCCGCGTCGAGGGCTTGCCGCTGCCGCCAGAGCTGGGCTCCGGCGAGGGCGAGACCGGCGAGGATCCCGCCGACGGCGATGGCGATCGTGTGCAGGATGGAAGACACTGGGAACGCTCCTTGGGGTAGAAGGAGCACCGGGGGCGGGCGTGAGGCGCCAACTTCGACGCCCGCCCTCGGGCTGCCTGACAGGGTGTTGGCGGCTATCGGCCGGTGGTGGGGGCGAGCTGGAAGGTGGCCGGGCGCTCGACGGTCTGCACGGCCTTGCCGTCGGCGACGAGCTTGATCAGCGCGTTGTTGACCGCGCCCGCGCTGGCCTTCTTCGCGTCGGTGCCGGCGTTCGCGGCGTCGATGAGCTTGCACAGCTCGCTGGTCCTGTAGGCCCGGTCGGGGTGGGCTTCGAGGATGTCCAGCACCGCGCCCCGCAGGGAGCCCTTCGCCCGGCGGCTACGTCCGGTCGAGGTGGTCTCGGTGCCGGGGTCGGCGTCAGCGCCGGGGCCGCTGTCGCCGGATGCGGCGGCAGGGCGCTGAATCGTTCCGTCGGTCGAGGGCGTGCGTTCGTCGTCGCCGTCGAGCGACGGGGATGCCTCCGGCGGGGTGGCAGTGCCGCTGCCAGAGGTCGAGGGTTCGCCGTGGGCGGGACTCTCGGGCTCCTGCGCGGGGCGTCCCTCAGGTGGCTCCGTAGTGGCGGCGGCCTCGGCAGGGTCATCGTCCGAGGTACCGGAGGTGACCTGTGCCGGTTCCTCAGGCAGCACGTCGGTGTTGGTGTCGTGAGCCGTCGGCGTGGCCTGGTCGGCGCCAACGGTGGCGCGGCCGGTGTCGGTCAGCCGCCACACGGCGCGGTTGTCGTCGGTGCGGAGGCGTTCGGCCTGCCCGGTCTGTTCCCAGGCACGCAGCTTCGCCGTGGCCGTGGAGTAGCCGAGCCCGGCCTTGTCGGCCACGGCGGCGGCGGTGGCTTCACCGAGTGCCCCGAGGGCGGCGAGGACCTTGAACATGGCGTGGGCCGGTACGGACTCTGGTGCGTCGGTCATGGGTGATTCCTTTCGTGTGAGGTCAGCACTGATCCACGCTTCGAACGCGGCGGTGATCAAGTGCGAGGACCGGATCTCGGGACAACCCGAGATCCGGCAGGGCAGGCCCGGTCGGCGTCGGGCTAGAACCGGGGTTCCTCGGATGCGGCAGGCGCCCGCTGGGGTTGCCGGCTGGTGGCGGTGATCTCGCGAGAGCGCGCGACCAGGGAGGCCAGGTGTAGGCGCATCCAGGCGCGTACCAGCATCGAGGTGGTGTCTGCTGGCTGCCAGAACCAGCGGTAGGCGCCGATGCTGTAGTAGCCGTCCCGGTCGGGATAGCAGCGGTCGTCGACGTCGAGACGAGTCTCGCGGCCGGTGTCGTGTTCCTCGAGCAGGACGGCGGTGGCGCCGTCGAAGCGCAGCAGCGGATACTCCCCGGGCATGGTGCCCAGCCGCCACGGTCCGGTGAGGTCCGCGGCGATAAGCCGGGCGGTGCGCTGGTCGAAACGGCAGATCAGGCCGTCGCAGTCGGTGGTGTAGCCGTCTGCCACCAGCGCGGGGTAGATCCCGTGATTGGCCTGCGGTGAGGTGACCATGCGGGGCCGCCAGCGCACGCCGGGCGGGGTGATCTCCGCGCGGTGGTCGAGGAGTTGCACGTGGGTGGCGTCGAGCGTGGGGCCGGGCCAGATGTCGGTGTCGATCGCGAGCCAGTTCCGGTCAAGGTCGCCTCCGGCGCGCAGGACGTCGATCAGCCGCCGCCCGCTGGGGCCAGCCGGCCCGAGCGGCAGGTACAAGTGCTCCGTCGGTTCGTCGTGCGAACCGGTGGCGGGGAGCCACGAGGCGCTGAAGGCGACCTGCTCGTCGCCCTGCGGGGTGTGCCAGGCGGGCACGCCGTTGGATCGCAGCACGCCGCGGGTGCCGGTGCGGGTCAGCGTCAACGCGGGCCCGTTGACCTCGCCGGCGGCGATCTGGGCGCGGGTGAGGCGGTGGGTGGGGCAGGCGAGGGCGTGTTCTGCCAGGGGCAGCACGTCCTCGACGCGGAACCACAGTCGCATGGGCATGGTGAACCGGACCTCCTTGCAAAGGGGAAAGCGCTGGAAGAGGAACAGGTCGGCCTGTCTCAGGCCAGGCGGGATGCGGGCTGCCCCTTGCCTGGGGACACCCGCCGCGACAGCGGGTCTTCCCGCCGGCTGCGGTATGCAGCGGCCCGCGTGGGTCCGGCAGGACAGCGGTGGCCACCGGACATGTGTCGAGCAGCGGCAGGCTTTGCGGGGCGTCGATGTGCGGCAGTCGGACAGCGGGGGTGGTCAGCTCGTTGTCCGCGATGACCGACAGGGGCAGCGTGTCGTAGATGCCGCTGCGGTATCCGTTGCCGGCGAGCCAAGGCCGCCCGCGGTGGCGGTGGAGCAGCAGCACCGGCTCGGCGGGCCGGATGTCGCTGACGTCACTGCGGCCGTTGAGCAGGTTCCGGTCGGCGAGAACGGCGTGCCGAGCCTGGGCGGCGACGGCCCGCAGGTCGAAGTAGTAGCGGGGCATGGTGCACCTTCCGTAAGGGGTTTCAGCGCGTGTGGGGACGGGACACCCACGGCCGGCCCGCACGAGGCGGGATGGCGGCACATGGGTGGGGTGGAACCGGTCGGGCAGCACACGGGTCCCTCTGGGTGCGAGGGGGTGGTGTGCTGGCCCGACCGGTTCGGTGTTGCTGGTGTCAGAGGCGGTGTGGACGCGCGAGCTTGCGGGCGCCGATGACGCTGCCGTCCAGGTTTCGGACGGTGGCGTGGCAGACCAGCAGGTCGTCGCGGTCGTACGCGGCGAGGCCGACGACGAGGGACACCAGGTAGTAGGTGCCCTCGACCGGCGGCGGTAGCGACGGGGTGCTGTGCTGCGCCGCTCCGAAGGCGACTCGCTCGACGGGGACGCCGAGATCGAGGTCGTCGGGTCCGACCACGCGTTCCCCCAACCGCGCTGGTTGCTGCGTGGATGGTGGGATCACGCGCAGGGGCGTGACGCTGTCCGGGTCGATGCGGTCCGGGGTGTCTTCCGGCCAGATCCGGACAGGGTGCGGCGTCAGGTTGACGATCATTGCCATCGGTGTCCTCCGATCATCATTTGGGTTGTCGTGAGCTGGTCCTGCGGTGGTGGGACCGGTCGGGCCGCGGCGGCTCCCTTCGGGTGCGGGGGATGCCGTTGGCGGGCCCGACCGGCCTGCGGTCACCGGTGCTGCAGGTCGATGGCGAACAGCCACTGGTCCTCGTCGAGCGAGTCCAGATAGCGGGCCGCCTGCTCCAGGTAGGTGATCCGGTCGGCGAAGAACGCGCTGACCGGTTGCATCCGGTCGCCGGCCTCGGTGAGGAAGGCGTCGGTGCACAGCGCCCAGAGGGCGTGGTAGTTGGCGTACGCGCTGGGGCCGGCCTGGAATATCTCCAGGTCGCCGAGGTTGAGTTGGGCCGGCTCGGGCGTTGCGGCATTGTGCATGCGCATGGCCTGGACTCGCGGCTGCCGGTTGAACTCGGCGGTCGCGGCGTCCATCGGGTATCCCGACGGGTCGGACAGGTGCTTCTGTAGGAAGGTCGGCCACGGGGTGGCGGGCTTGGTGCCCGCGACGACGTGGGTCCAGTGCGCGTGACGCACGCTGGCTCCGACGTAGGCGCCGTGGCGCATGCCGGCCAGGTCGAGCAGGCGGATGGGCCCGCCCGCGCAGTACCGGGGTCCGGTCTTGGCCTTGCGCAGGTCGATGAGCTGGCCACGCTGCCAGGGGCGCAGGGCCGGGGTGGCCCAGTACCGGGGGCAGCTGGTGCCCGACACGCCAAGGTGGCGTTCGAGTTGCCGGGTGCTGTCGAGTACCTGGGACAGCTCGTCGGGAACGCAGACGATCATGGTGCGAACGACTGCCTCGGGGGTGACCACCGCGGTCGGGGTGCTCTTGGCCGCGGCGGGCGGGTTCTTGGACATGTTGGTCCTCCTTCGGGGTGGTGCGCGTTGGGCGCGCAGGACTGACCGGCCCACCGCGTGCATGGGTCGGTCAGAGCGGAAAGGGGAAGGTGTGGTGCGGGTGGTCGGTGCCACCGTCAGGGTTGCCGCGCGGGGCGCGTGCCGACCGGCCGAAGCGGGTGGGCGTGACGCACCGGGTTGGTGCGGCGAGGGGTCCCTTCAGGGGGACCGAACCGGGGTGGAGCGATATGTGGGATGTGGTGTTGCCGAAACGGTAAAGGTGCGGTCTGTCAGCGGTTTCCGCCTCGCGTGACCGCCGACAAGGCGCTGACCTGTGTTGTTAGGCGGTCAGGGCGGTGACGGCGGTGGATGAGGCGTGCGCTCTGTCAGACCGGCCGGATCTGACAGGCAGTCGGTTCGTTGACAGGCCTCTGCTCGGCGGGCCGCCGCCGGGACCTCTCGTACCCGGCGGTGACCTGCCCTGTAAGGCTGTGCAGCCGATTTGCTGCGGCATTGGGGTTAGCCGTTGTCGGGGTGGGTGAAGCGGTGCGGGTTGGTGGCGGGGTTGTCGGGGCCGTGGTCGCTGGGCAGCTCGTGCAGCCACCGGCGCAGCCCCGGGTCGGTGGTCAGTGTCCAGGCCGGGCCGGCGGGGTGCTCGTCGTGGATGCCGGTGGCGACCGGCATGCCGGTGGGCACGCCGGCCAGGGCACGCAGGAGGTTGGTCTCGCGGCGGCGGCCGTGCACGCGCAGCAGCACCGGATAACGGGGGCCGAACTCGGCGAGGCGTTCGTAGGCGCGCAGCTTGCGCAGCACCCTGCCCAGGTTCTCGGTGTTGTTGTCGTGTTCGAGGAAGAACCCGACGGTGCGGTCGCCGACGGACCAGACGCCGTGGGCGTCGGGGCGGATGTCGGCGGCGGCGTAGGCGGCGGTGGCGTGCTGCTCGGACCACCACCGCCGCAGGCGGGCGTTGCGGTCGGTGCGGGTGTAGGCGTGCAGGTCGACGAAGAGTTGGTTGACGCCGAGCAGGTGGCGCAGCTTGCTGCTGCCGACGATGCGTTCGGTGCGCTCGATGCTGGAGCGGGGTGGGCGGGCGGTGGGCCGGTCGGGGTCGGTGTAGGCGGTGGGGTGCAGCACGGCGCCGAGCGGTCCGAGGGCGTAGAGGTACTGCTGGGTGCCGGTGGTGACATCCACAAAGCGGGTGACCGCCTCGATGGAGCGCAGGGTGGCCAGCCGCAGCAGGGCTGCCCGCCGGGACGGGAACAGCGCCGTGGTGATCTGGTCGGTGGACAGCAGGTAGTGCTCGGCCAGCCAGCCGAGCAGCGTGCGGTCGCGCAGTGTCAGCCGCCGCAGGTGTTCCAGGCGCTGTTGGCGTGACGGCCCCCGAGACGACGACGAGCGGGGCGGGGACGAGTCGGACGCCCTTGTCGGATTCGGTTCGGAGAAGCCGGAGAAGCGCGGGTCGGAGGATTCGGTGGACATGAGTGGGATCCCTTCAGGGGAAGACGGAGACACCCCTCCGTCGGAGGGGTGTCTGGAATCGGTGCTGGCTGAGGTGACGCGCGGTCAGGGCTGGTGTGCGGCGCTGACAGACGCGTTCGGGTGGATCTGCCGGCGGCGGTGAGCGCAGCGATGGTGAACGGGCAGCGAAGGACCCGCCGAAGGGGCTGTGCAGCCCTGGTTTGGTGGCGGTGACAGACGCCGACGGGGGATTTCTTGCCGTGGCCGCCGTGGTCGCCGTGGCGCTGGCGCGTCAGCGTCTGCTCTTGGTGCCTCTGGCGCTGCTGTTGCCGGAGGCGTCGCCTCCCGGCTTCGACATTCGGTCGACCAGAGCGTCGATGGCGGTGCTGTTCTGCGGGTCCACGGTTCGCGCGGCCGTCTCGCGGATCACGGTGGCCTCACCCACGATCGGTTGGGGCGGGCGCGTCTTCAGGGTGAACGCTGGTGTCTGCCGGCCGTCGACGACCAGCCGTGTCGCGGCGGTGTAGGCGTCGAGGTGGGTCAGGTCGTGCTCGTCGAGCTCCGGCAGGGTGTGCCTAGCGAGGACGCGGGCGTCTTCCGGCGCGCACGAGAAGTAGATCTTGTTGCGGGCGTTGGCGGAGACAGCGGCGAGGAGGTCCTTCGGGAACTGGGCGAGGTCCTGGTGGGCGAGGACCATCGACAGCCGGTATTTGCGGGCCTCGGCGAGCATTGTGTCCAGGCTGTTGGCCAGGGTGAGGAAATTCTGCGCCTCGTCGATGATCAGTGTGGCGTCGCGGCGCTGGTCGGGGGCGATGCGGGCGCGGGCGGTGGCGGCCTGCCACACCTGCGCCAGCATTAGGGAGCCCAGTAGTTTGCTGGTGTCTTCCCCCAGTTGGCCCTTCGGGATACGCACGAGCAGCGCCCCGCCATCCAAGATTTCGCCCATGTTGAAACTTGAGCGTGGGTAGCGCATGGTGCGCTTGACGAAGTCGCGCAGCAGGAATGCCCTCAGCCGTGCCAGGACGGGGCCGATGACCTGGGAGCGCAGGGCGGGGTTCAGCTCGTCGTACCACTGCCAGAAGCCACTCAATCCGGCTGGGTCGTCCAGGTCCACGGTCATCGCTGAGCGGAACTGCGCCGAGTTGAGCAGCGGCGGGATGTGCTGCAGGGTGACGTTGGCGTGCCGCAGCAGGGTGAGGCAGGCGACGCGCATGACGTCGTCCATGCGGGGGCCCCATGCCTTGGCGAAGATGTTCCCGAAGATCGACACCAGGTTGTCCACCACGAGGTCTGGGTCGTCACCGGACAGTGGGTTGATCGTCGGCGGGTTGGGCTGGTCCGGGTCGAACAACACCACCCGGTCGGCGGCGCTCGCGGGGAGCCGGTCGAGGATGTCCAGGACCAGGTCGCCGTGCGGGTCGATGACGACGGTGCCGCGGCCGGCCTTGATGTCGTCGACGGCCATGTTGACCAGCAGCGTCGTCTTCCCGCTGCCGGTGGACCCGACGACGTGCAGGTGGTAGCGGGCGTCGGGGACGGACAGGGCGACGCCGTGGCCGCCGACCTGCGCGTCGCCGATCATCTTCGTGCCGCGCCCACCGGTCGGGACGGCGACCGGGGTGGGCATGGACTTCGCCCGCGCCCGGTCCAGGCCCGGGACGGCCAGGTCGCGGGGCAGCGCGGCGAGCGCGGCCAGCTCTGGGGTGGAGGTGAGGAACCCGGCGCCGAGGCGCCGGCGGGCGAGCACCGCCGCAGCGTTTGGCATGCGGGCGCGATGGGTGAGGCGGTTGCGCCCGGAGTAGACGGCGTACGCGGAGGCGATCGTGTCGGCGATGCCCCGCAGCCGCGGGCGCTGGTCGGCGCTGGCGCGCCGGCTGTCCTTGCCGACCGCATACCGGACGGCGGTCTCCCACAGCGGGTGGGAGGTCTTGTCGAGGATGGCCCGCACATCGCGCTCCACCCCGGGGTCGCGGCGGCCCACTGATGCGGGCCGAGCGGTGGCCGGGCGGCCGGGTAGGAACGCCTCGATGAGCCACAGCAGCGGCGCGGCGGGGTTGATCGCGGGCAGAGCGGTCTTGCCGTCGCGCAACCTGGTGGCGGCGCGTCGGGCGCGCAGCGCGCGACGGGGTGCGGCGGGCCGGGCGAGGACCTGCACGCAGGCGTGCTCGTCGGCCCGCAGGTTCGAGCCGGCGGACATCAGGGCGCGCAGCGGATCATTGTCGTGGTCGGTCGCGAAGGGTAGCCATTCGGCTGCGATTGGCAGCAGATGCCCGCCCACCGCCGCTGGCAGGTCCAGCGGTATGGGTGGGGTGGGGGTGTCATCGGTGGTGCAGGCGGCCCCAGGCCACGCCGCCCGGACGGCGGCCTCAACGGCGCCGGGTGGGACGGTGCCGGGCACCCACACGGAGATGAGCAGCCGACGACCGGTCCACGTGTACTGCCAGGCGACGTGCGGGCTGCCGTAGAGCCACCGGCGACGGCGTGACGGGGTGAGGGTGCCGGCGAGATTCGCCCACAACGCCGCGGCGCTGTGGGCATCGACCTCTGGTGGCGGGGCGATCGTGACCAGACGGGCGCCGTCGGCGTGGCGGCGGTGCCGCCACAACGCGAGGAGGTTCCGCCCGGCGACGTAGGCGGCCAGGGCCGTCGCGGCGACGGCGAGCAGCCAGGGCCGCTGCGCCGCCCAGGCGGCGGCGTCGAGCACCCACCGCGCGGGTCCGGTCGCTGGCGTGGGGACATCGGTACCCGGCCCAGGCGGGCTAGGCGCGGCCGTGGGTGACCATAGGATTCTGGTGAGGAGTGGTGTCACGAGTCCTCCTCGTCGTCCTCGAGGCCAACCAGGTCGCTGGGGCGGGTGGTGCACAGTTGGTGTTCGGCATCGGAGGCGACGGCCTCGAAACTGGTCCGGTTGGTGCCGGAGATCAGCAGGCCGGTGCCGACGCGGGCGGCGAGCAGCAGCCGCCGCTCTCCCGCGGTAAGGCCGAACGCGTCGCCGATGGCGTCGATGGCCTGCGGCGCCTGCTTGAGCAGCACCTGGGTGGCGGCGTTCGCGACAACGGCTTGGCCGAGGTCGGTGCCGAGAACGTCGGCGACGTCCTGGGTGATCACGGCCAGGCCCGCGTGGCGTTTGCGGGCGGCCTTGGACATGCGGAACAGGAACCGGGCGCCCTCGCCGTCGCGCATCAGCAGCCACGCCTCATCCACGACGACAAGCCGCCGCGCCGCCGAACGATCAGGGGCGTCGACCCGCCGCCAGATCGCATCCAGGGCCAGGAGGGTGCCGACGCCGCGCAGCTCGTCGGGCAGGTGCCGCAGACTCCACACCACCAGGTGCCCATCGGGGCGGGTAGTGGTCGGCCCGTCGAACAGGTGCGAGAACGACCCGTCGATCCACGGGGCGAGGCGGGCGGCGAGCTGCCTTGCAGCCGGATCGGTATCGCCGTTCAGGCAGGCGGCGAGGTCACGCAGCAGCGGCGCGGGCCGGTGATGGGTGGCCGGGTCCGGAGTGATGCCCGCTTGCCGGTAGACGGCGAGGATCGCCCGGTCCAGGGCCGCGCGTTCGGCCGGTGGCGGCTGCTGGCCCAGCATGACCGCGATGAGGGTGTGCAGGAACAGCCCGCGGCGGGTGAGCACGTCGGGTCGCGTGTCCCCGGTAGGCAGGTCGAGGGGATTGATCTTCACCCCGGCCACGCCGAGGCGCACGACGCTGCCACCGACCGCGTCGGCCAGCCTGAGGTACTCGTCTTCGGGGTCGATGACGGCGACCTGCACCCGCTGGTAGAGGCTGCGCAGAATTTCCAGCTTGACAAAGTACGACTTGCCGGCGCCCGAGCGGGCCAGGACGACAGAGTTGTGGTTCTCCTGCGACCAGCGGTCCCACCACACGATGCCCTGCGAGTCCGGGTTCACCCCGTAGAGCACCCCGCCCTCGGGCGGCGACTCGCCGGGCAGCGGCGCGGGCAGATCAGCTGAGGCGAGGGGGAACGCGGCGGCGAGGGCGGCGGTGTCCATGGTGCGGCGCATCCGCAGGCTGTCGGTCGCCAGGGGCAAGGTGGTGCTCCAACCCGCGAGGTGCCGCCACGTCGCCGGCTGCACCTCGATCAGCGTCGACGCGGCGGCGGCCTTCACCTGCGCGCACGCCTCCAGCAGTTCGTCTTCGGTGCGGGCGTGCACGGTCAGGTAGAGACCGACGCGGAACAGCTTCGCCGCGCCACGGGCGAGCCGGTTGGCCAGGTCCGCAGCGTCCTCGGCCGCCGCCTCCACGACCGGGTCGGTGAGCTTGCCGCGCTCGGCGTCGGCCCTCCGAGAGGACTCGAACCGGGCGCGCTGGTCACGCAGCCGCGCCGCGGCGACCGGGGCCGGCAGCGGGTCGATGTGCAGGGCGAGGTCGAGGCGGCCCGGCCAGGCCAGGAGCGGTTCGAGCCAGGCAGGGCCGACCTCGGCCGGGTAGCCGGTCACCACGAGGGTGGCGGCATAGCCGTCGCCGATCCGCAGGAACCGGGGAGTGACCTCCACGGTGGCGGGGGCGACGGCAGCCGCCAACCGTTGCCGCTGCCGGTCGTGATCGGCGGGCGGGGTACGGGGGCGCAGCTTCATGACTGTCGGCTCCTTCCGGGGCGGTGAGGCTGGCGGGGCGCCGGTGAGGTGATGACGGCGTCGGGGGTGGCGAGGCCGCCGGGGCGGGGCGGCCGGTAGGGGTCGGCGGCGGCGGCGATCGCGGCGGTCACCGCCGCCCCGTCCAGGGTTCGGGTGGTGACGCCGAGGCCGGACAGGGCGCGGACGGTGTTCTCGGCGCGCCGCCGGGCCGCGTGTTCACCGCGCTCGCCTGGGCTGGTGCGGGTGACGATGAGGACCTGCCGGCGCAGCGGATCCCTGCGCTTGGCGAGGTCGTCGAGAAAACGGGCGTGGTCGGCTGCCGCGTCTGCCAGCGCGGGGTGCGGCAGATCGTCCACCACCCGGGACAGGGTGCGGGCGGCGGAGTGTAGGTCCACTGGCTGCGCCGACACCACGATCTGGGTTGGTGTGGACAGGCTGTTGAGCCAGCGGCCGAACGCGTCGATCAGGGCGGCCTGCTCATCCGCGGTGCGCAGCGCGAGGTTGACGTTCGATGCGGCGACCATCGCCGCCCGCCCGCCGTGCAGGCGGATCTCCCCGCCGTCGTCGATAGCGTCGGCGGGCAGTTTCAGGGGCGCTGGCAGCATCACCTTCGACGTCGGCGCCTGCACCCAGTCCGGTAGCCGTGAGGTCGTGTCGGTCGTGGACAGCGCGCGAGGAGCCCGCGAGTGGCGGACCGCGGCGAGCAGCCACGCATCCAGCGGCAGGCCGTCGCGGCGGCCCACGGCCACCCCGAAGACGCAACCGCCGAACAGCACGCCTGCGCCGACGAGCACCGGCATCGGCACGAGCTGATGCAGGGCACGCCAGGCGCCGTAGAAGGCCAGGGCGGCGACGGCGAGGATGGCGAGCTGGCGGAACGTCAGCCCGTAGAGAACCTTGTCGGGGGCATCAACGTCGGCGGGCATCCGCGCGCGCCCTTCCTCGCCTCGCTCGGTTTGGGCGTTCATCGGCCCACCGCCCGCAGCCCGCGGCCGAGGCCGGGAATCGAGCGGGTGACCTGCTGCACCACGAGCACCCGCACCGCCGCGCCGAGCATGTTCACCCCACCGCCGCTACCTGCGGAGGCGACGTACCGGCGCATCAGGGTAGGGACCCGCAGCGTCGTCCACAGCATGACCATGACGACGAACAGGTTGAGCACCTCGCCGGGTTCGACCGGCAGGCCCAGCGCCGGCAGCAGGTGCTGCGGGTCGGTGAGCATCCACTGCCCGGCGTAGAGGGTGAAGCCCTGCACCACCGGCACCGCGAGGGCGCCGCTGTACGACTTCCACCACATTCGGGCGAGCGGGTCGGTCTGCGGCAGCGCGTGGCACGCCAGAGCGAGGGGCGCGGCGGCGGTCAGGACGAGCACGACGGCGAAGCGGACGATCGCGCTGACTGCCGTGCTGGCGAGCAGGACGGCGATGATCGCCACGCAGACCACGAACAGCAGCGCCGCGACCTTGCCCTGCCCAGCCGTGACATGGGTTTTGATCGCCCGTAGTGCCCCGTCGCTGTCCCCTTCCGGGGTGGTGAGCGCGCCGGTGAGGGCGTTGGCCAGGTCGATGAGCATGCCGCACCACAGCTGCGAGAAGTGGGCGGCGGCGAACCCGACGATCAGCCTTGGGAGGAGGTCCTTGATCGTGTAGCGGGAGTTCTCGTTGCCGCCGGCGGTCATGGTGAGCGCGCCGGCGGCGATGAAGGCGAGGACGAAGACGGTGTCCACGACGAGCACCGAACGGCCGGTCAGGGCCTGCACCTGCGGCAGGCTTGTGACGTTCGGGGTGATCAGCAGGGCGCTGCTGATCACCCCGAACAGCGCGTCCAGGGTCGCCAGGATCGCCGTCGCCAGCCAGTCCAGGATCTGGTCGAGCAGCCAACCCATGAGTCAGCCCTCGACGATTCCACGGACGACCTCCAGCAGGACCGGTGCGAGCACGGCCAGGGCGTAGCCGACCAGGGCGTTCTTCAGTGCGCCCTTGGCCCGCTCGACTTGCGCCGGGTCTCCCCCGGCGGTGGCCCAGTACACGCCGGCCAGAACAAGGAACAGGGTCGCGACGGCGGCGAGTAATCCCATCAGCCAGGTCCGCAGGTTGCCGATCACGACCGGCAGGTCGTTCGCCGCCAGCACCACCGGCCCGCCTGGGTCGGCGTGCGCGGCGACTGGCGCGGACAGGAACAGGGCCACCGTGGCGATCACGGCGGTGGCGCGGCGGATGGTGCGGCAGTGGGTCAGGGCACGAAGACGTGCCGGTACGCGGTACATGAGAGTCGTCACCTCCGGCCCCGGGGTGGCCGTGCGACGTCACACGGCAGGGGCGGTAGCGGGTGGTCAGGGAGACCGCCGTCAGGGGGCGCGGGCGCGGGCGGCGCCACGAACGCGGACCGTCCCCGGGAGGAGCACGTCCTCCCTTGTCGGGTAGCGGTGTGTTCGATGAGGTGTCAGCGCACCAAACTGCGCGGCACCCGAGGCGTCCGGCACGCGGGCGGCCCGGCATAAGCCCGGCCCCCTGACGGCGAGCGGAACCCGTCCGGGGTTCGGCCCTGGTGGCCGCCGTCGGGGAACTTCCGCACCCTCAAACCGGCTCTTGTCAGCTCTGGCGAACGCCCCTGGGTCTGGCACCGGTCTGACACGTCGCTGACAGGACCGCCGCCGGGTCTGACACGGCAGCTCAGCCGCGTCCGTCTCGGCGATGTCGCGCCTGTCGCAGCGGAGACGCGCCGGTCGGCGTGTCTGTCTCCACCACGTTCGCCCGGGACGGCAGCCGCGTCGACAGTGACAAGCTGGCGATAGCGGCCAGATGCGGCGCGGTCGCCGCGAACAGCTGCGGGCCCGACCATAACGGTCGGGCCCGCGACAGTAATCGGGGATTCAGGCGGCCACGGCAGCCGGCGCTGTGGGTGGCTGGCCGGTTGCGGCGGCGACGGCGGCGCGGGTCCGCTTCCGGTGCCTGGCGGTCGCGGCCAGTTCCGCGGCGGCCTGCGGGGACGCGACACCGGTGAGCAGTCCGTTGGCCAGGGCGCGGGCGATGCGCTCGTCGATGCGCCGGGCGCGCATGCGCAGGGCGTCGACGGTGATGCCCATGGTTGCGGCGATCGGTTCGATCGCCCGCCGGCCCAGCCGCAGGTCGATGTAGGGCTGCTCGTCGCAGGCGTCGAGCAGCCCCAGCCCGACCGCCCGCCGCACGAGCAAGTCGGGGTGGCCGTAGGGCACGGTGGGAGTGCGAGGCCCCGCCACGTGCTCCACATCGTCGACCGGCACCGCCTCACCGACACGCTGGCGCAGCTCGAACCCGGCCCGCCACGCGGCCATACACAGCGACGCGTACGGCGCCGGCTTCGACAGGTCCACCCGGTCCCGCAACGCCGCCAGGAACCCGGTGAGGATCTCCGCGTCGATGTCGTGGGCGTCGCCGGACCAGCCGACACGCAACTGGCCGGCGCAGCGGCGCAACGCCGGCAACGCCATGCCCGCCGCCGCGACCACCCACGCCGGCCCGTCCAGGCGCGCCCGCAGCACGAGGTCCCGCCACACGGCGTCACGCGCCGTGTAGGCGCGAGGGTGCGTCAACAGCCAGTCGCGCAGCGCCGGCAGTGTCATGACACCGCCCGGCAGGCCGGTGTCACCGCCCAGCTTGTCAAGATCGAATGTCATCGGGTTGGGGTCGCATGTCAGCGCCGCGAAGGCAGCATCGAGGTCATCCAGCGGCGAGTCAGGCCAAGCGATGTCGGACACAGCCATCTTCACAACTCCACGTCAACGAAGAACGCCGATGACACGCCCGGCGCGTGTCACACCGCGGTCGCGGTGACAATGATTGCGCCACGACGACCTCACAGACCTCTGACAACGCAGCTCACGGTGCCGACGCGACAGCCGCCGCCGATGAGACCGAATGTCTGACACGACCGGACAGCGCCGGGCGCGTCTCACGCAACGTTCTGATACAGCCGCCTGACCTGCGTGTTCCGCTGCCGCCAGCCCTGCCCCGAAAGCCAGCCAGCGGCGGACACCGCGCTGCGCGAGATCTGACAGCGGCGGGCAGGGGTCTAACAGACGCTTCTGTCAGACCGTGGCGGACCTGACAGCCGCGCCGTTGTCAGTTCGGCAGTCCCGGACAACGAGCGGCGGCGGCACGCCAGCGCCGTCCGGCACGGCGGGGACAGCCGTGACATGACGGGCGCTAGCAGCGGCGCGCCGGATGACACTGACAGACGCATGTCCGCCGTGTGTCACCACCGGCGTGATGGCGCGCCGGCACCTGACAGCGCAAGCCACCATCACCATGTCATCGACACTGACCGCTGGCATGTCGCACGGTATCGGTCACGCTCGGTGTCGGACACCGGCGTGTCCTACCAGGGATGTCAGCTCGCGTCCCGTCGCTGTCAGAGGTCTGTCAGGTCCGGGGGCGTTCGCCAGACCTGGCACAGCCCGGTTTGAGGGTGTCAGCGCATCACGGCGCGGCGCGGAGCCGACATCACATGAGCGAGCACACGCCGCGGCACCACACCGACCCTGTCCGCCCCGTCGACCCGCAGAGCGTCGACCCGACCCTGATCGACCTGGTCGCTGGCGACCCGCCGGTGCCGGTCACCGTGTGGCGCACCGCCCGCGGCCCGGCCGACGCCGGCCGCAGCATTGGCGCCCGACTGGCCTACCGGCTCGTCGCCGCCTACACCCGCCCCGGCGAGGTCGTCGTCGACCTCACCACCGACCACGCCCTGGCCGCCGTCTGCGCGGCGGGCGGCCGGCGGCACCACCCGGCCTGGTTCACCGACGCGTCCAGCCTGATCATCGGCCCGGCCACTCCGCCGGCCCGCCCCGACCCCGCCGCCCTAGGCGAGGACGGCGACGACGTGCCGGACATGAGCGCGTGGTTCGGTGACGATCTCACCGACCCAGACCTACCCACCGAACCGCCCACCGCCGCCGGTCACACGTCCCTCGCCGGGGCGACCAGCCTGGTCGTGGCCTGCTGGCCCCTCGACCCCGCCGACGCCACCAACCGGATCCGGCTGGCGTGGCTGCTGACCGCATGCGCGCGACTGCTGCGCCCCGGCGGCTGCCTCGTCCTCGTCGTCACCGTCCCCACCGCCGCAGCAGGCGGGCCGGAGGACTTCACCCCGGTGGCCACCGCCGCCGCGTCGGTAGGCCTGGGCTACCTGCAGCACATCGTCGCCGTCGCCGCCGACGCGGAAGGCGACGCGTTCGTCTACCACGTCACCGACGAGGAACTGCTCACCCTCACCCACCAAAACGACCCGCGGTGGACGGTCGCGCACCTGCGGGTCCACGCGGACCTGCTCGTCTTCTCACCCGTGCCCACGCAGCGCGACGGGCACCGGGACGGGGGTGAGCATCGTGGCTGAGCACGTCCCGGTTCCCACCGAGGCAAACGAGCCGGCCGACAGCTACCACGGCCGGCACCGCTCCTACGAGGGCCGGCACCGCGACACCAGCGGACGCCACGCCGTCGAGCCTGAGGGTCTGTCGGTGTGGGCGACCGCGCAGCAGACCGGGCCGGTGCAGCGGCGCGGCCGGTACGTGCCCGAGTCGGTCAAGCACCCCGCCCGGATGCTCCCAGCGATCGCCGCCCACGCCGTACACGCCTACACCCAGCCCGGCGACCTCGTGCTCGACCCGATGTGCGGGATCGGCACCACCCTCGTCGAGGCCATCCACGCCGGCCGCGACGCCATCGGCGTGGAGTACGAGCCGCGCTGGTCAAACATCGCCGACGCCAACATCACCCACGCCCACCACCAAGGCGCCCCCGGCCGCGCGTCCATCGTCCGCGGCGACGCCACCCGCCTGCAGTCGCTGCTGCCCGCAGCCCTCACCGAGCAGGTCGCCCTCGTGGTCACCTCACCGCCGTACGGGCCCACCGTGCACGGCCTCGTGCGTCCCGGCGCCGACGGGGTGGCGAAGTTCGACAACGCCTACAACGACGGCACCGACCGCGGCAACCTCGCCTACCGCGACCTCACCGGTCTGGCCGACGGGTTCGCGCAGATCCTGCGCGGCTGCGCGGTGCTGCTGCGCCCCGGCGGCACCGTGGTGGTGACCGCCCGGCCGTGGCGCAAGAACGGCCAACTGGTCGACCTGCCGTCCGCGGTTATCGCCGCCGGTGTCCGCGCTGGTCTCGTGCCGACCGAGCGGTGCGTCGCGCTTCTCGCGGCGGTCCGCGACGGGCACCTCGTCGCCCGCCCGTCGTTCTTCCAACTCCAGCAGGTGCGCAAGGCCCGCGCCGGCGGCACCCCGCTGCACCTGATCACGCATGAGGACGTGCTGATCTTCCGCCGCCCCCAGACCGACTCGGGTTCAGGAATCCTGAACGACGACGCCACCGGGGGCGGGGTGGTCGCGTGACCGCACCCACCCACCGGTACCTGAGCCTCGGCGCAGGCGTCCAGAGCTCCACCGTCCTCCTGCTCGCCGTGCGAGGTGAGATCCCCACCTTCGACGCGGCGATCTTCGCCGACACCGGCTGGGAACCCACCCCGGTCTACGCCCACCTCCGCCGGCTGGAGCGGCTCGCCGCCCGGGCCGGGATTCCGGTCGTGCGGGTGTCGGCGGGCAACATCCGCCACGACGCCCTCGACCCCGCCCACCGGTTCGCGTCCATGCCCCTGTTCACGCTCGGACCGGACGGCGAGCGGGGGATGGCCCGCCGACAGTGCACGTCCGAGTACAAGATCAAACCGATCAAGGCGGAGGTGCGGCGCCGCCTGGGCTATCCCCACCCAGCCCGGGTGCCGTCCGGGCTGGTCGCGCAGATGGCGATCGGCATCTCGCTCGACGAGATCGGCCGCGCCCGCGACGCCGACGTCGCCTACATGCGAAATGTCTTCCCGCTGCTCGACTTCGGATGGCGGCGGGAAGACTGTCTCGCCTACCTCACCGAACACGGGCTGGCCGACACCCCGCGCAGCGCCTGCGTGGGGTGCCCGTACCGCATCGACACCGAATGGGCGCGGCTGCGCCGCGACGACCCGCACGGGTGGGCGGACGCAGTGGCGTTCGACGCGGCGATCCGCCACGGGTCGGCCCGCGCCAACGCCGCCGGGCAGCCGCTGCGCGGACAGTTCTTCCTGCACCGGCAGCGGATCCCCCTCGACCAGGTCACCCTCCGCACCACGCCCGAGACGAGGGCGGACGTGCCCGGGTGCGGGCCGTGGACCTGCCCGCACCCCGTCGAGTCGGACGTCGCGGCGGCGACGATGGGGCGGGAGGTGGCGTGATTGAGCAGCACCAGCCGCCCCGGATCGGATCGCTGTGCGCCGGCTACGGCGGCCTCGACATGGCCGTCGAGCTGGTGCTCGGCGGCCACCTCACCTGGTACGCCGAAACCGACCGACACGCCAGCACCGTCCTGGCTCATCACTGGCCCGGCGTACCCAACCTCGGCGACATCCGCACCGTCGACTGGAGCACCGTCGCACCGGTCGACATCCTCACCGCAGGATTCCCCTGCCAGGACATCTCCAACGCCGGCAAACGCGCCGGGATCGGCGGCAAGCACTCCAGCCTGTGGAGCGCTGTCGCCAACGCCATTCGCGCGCTTCGACCGCCGCTCGTGTTCGTGGAAAACGTCGCCGCGCTCCTCCGCCGGGGGTTCGACGTCGTCGAAGCCGACCTGGCCTCGATCGGGTACGACACGAGCTGGACGTGCCTACGCGCATCCGACATCGGCGCCGCCCACCGCCGCGACCGGCTGTTCCTGCTGGCCACACCCGCCGAGCAGTGGGGAGGGCGTGCGGACGTTACCGACACCGTGCGCCCGTGACGGCAAAGGCCCCGGCCACCAGCACGGGCTACCCGACCTCATCGAACCGTCCGGATCCACCCACGGCCTGCTACCCACCCCCACCGCGGTGGCGTACGGGTCGAACAAGTCCCCGTCCGCGGGAGCAGCCCGCCGGCCGAGCCTCGCCGGCATCGCCGGGCAACTCCTGCCCACCCCGACCGCTGGGGGTGGCACCGGCTACATGAGCGGCAGCAACCGCGACACCTGGCGGCCAACCCTCGAATCAGCGGTCCGCGGCTACCAACCACACCCCGGCGGCAAACCATTGGACCCCCAAGCGCTGCTGCCCACCCCGAGGGCCAGTGACACCGGCACTCCCGGACGCAAGGCCGGAGCAGGATTCCGGCCTCCGCTGTCGCAGGTGCTGCTGCCCACCCCGAGGGCCACCGACGGAGCGAAAGGCTGCCCCGGCCAGCGCGGCTCGCACGGCGACCTCACCCTCCCCTCGGCGGCGGTGCGGGTACCCGCGCGCACCCTGCCCACCCCCCGCGCGTCCGACGGACGCGGCCCCGGACGCCACGGCGACGGCGGCGCGGACCTCCGCACCACCGTCGCCGGCCTCGGCCATCTCGACGAGCAGCGGTGGGGCGTCTACGCCGCCGCCGTCGCCCGGTGGGAGCTGCTGCTCGGCCGACCGGCGCCAGAGCCCACGCAGACCGGGCAGCACGGCAAACCTGTGCTCGCCCCGCCGTTCGTGGAATGGCTGATGGGACTCGACGCCGGTCACGTCACCGACCCGGCGTTGGGGCTGCCGCGCACCCTCGCGCTGCGGGTCCTCGGCAACGGCGTCGTCCCCCAGCAGGCGGCAGCCGCGCTGCGGCTGCTGCTGTGCCCGCACCGGTGGGAGGTGCCGTCATGAGCAGCGAAAGCCTTCACCCGCCGCCGGATGGCCTGCACAGGTACGAACACGGCCAGCGCATCGCCACCCGCATCCAGGGCTCGCTCCTGGCCGCCATGCGTGCCGGGACCATCCCAATGCCCTGCCCCACCCGCGCACCTGTAGAAGGAGCACTCCATGTCGTCACGCCCGTCACCTGAACACCCGCCGTCGTCGGGTCAGGTCGTGTGGACGCTCGAGCGGATCCGCTCGCTCGGCGCGGTCACCGACGTCGCCACCGCCGGGCAGATCTTCGGTCTGTCCCGCAGCGGCGCCTACGAGATGGCCCAGGCCGGAACCCTGCCGGTGCCGGTGATCAAGGTCGGTTCCCGCTACCGCGTGTCCGTGGCCGCGATCATCGCCGTCCTGACCGCGACCGATCCCACCCGCCCGCCGCCCGCGACTTGACCGTGCGGCCGTGGCGAGCGTCGATCAACCACCAGCGACACCCGTAAATCCGATGCCACCGGATGTGGCATCGGCGTGAAGGAGAGACGTTTCCTGATGGCCGAAGGATCGATTACCAAACAGTGCAGTTGCCGACAGGGCGGCAAGCGCCTCGGCGCGAGGTGCCCCAAGCTACGCCGCGGCAACGGCTGGAACCCCCACCACGGCAGTTGGGCCTACCAACTCGAACTCCCGCCTGATGCATCCGGCGTCCGCCGGCAGCTACGTCGCGCCGGGTTCGCCACCCGCGAAGAGGCCGCCACCGAACGCGACCACGCGCGGGGGCTGCTCGACCTCGCCGGCACCGACAAGGTACTGCGCCAGCACATCGGCGACCTGCTGCACGGCCTCAAGCCCGGCGAGGCGCTGCCCCAGCGTGACCTCGTCGCCCGGCGTATCCACGCCGGTGTACCCGCCACCGACGGCGCGCTGACCCTCGGCGCCTACCTCACCACCTGGATCGGCAACCGCACCGGCCTCGCCCCGGCCACGGTGCGCAGCTACCGCGACCACATCACCAAGTACTGGATCCCCCAGCTCGGGCACATTCCCCTGCACGCCCTGACCGCCGGGCACATCCAGACCGTGTTCGCCGCCATCGAAGCGCGCAACGCCGAGATCCTCACCAAGCGCGCCAGCCCCGACCAGGCGGTCCGGGACACCGTCAAAGGCGTCCGCACGGTCAGCCCCGCCAGCATGCACCGCATCCTGGCCACCCTGCGCAAGGCCCTCAACGACGCCCGCCGCCTCTACCACCACCAACTCGCCGACCACAACCCCGCCGAATCCGTCGACCTGCGCTCCGGCACCCCACCCAAGCCGCGCCTGTGGACCGCCGCCGCCGTCAACCGCTGGCGGCACACCGGGCGACGCCCCAGCCCCGTCATGGTGTGGACGCCCGCCCAGGTCGGCCAGTTCCTCGACTACGTCGACGCCC
Source organism: Micromonospora sp. B11E3 (assembly GCF_039871625.1). Classification (NCBI taxonomy): domain Bacteria; kingdom Bacillati; phylum Actinomycetota; class Actinomycetes; order Micromonosporales; family Micromonosporaceae; genus Micromonospora; species Micromonospora sp. B11E3. Next base: position 27,267 of record NZ_JBDPMC010000076.1, read on the forward strand.
ACGACCCGGAGCTGTCGGCGCTGTTCGACCTCGCCGTGCACCGCGGACCCCGGCGCGGCGAGCTCGCCGGGCTACACGACTACGACGTCGACCTGGCCACCGGCGAACTCACCATCACCGAACAACGCACCAGCGTCGGCTACCAGGTCATCGAAAAAGAGGTGAAGTCCGCCGCCGGCGACCGGGTCGTGCCCCTCGCCGAGGAAACCGTCGACGTGCTGCGCGCCTACCTCACCCGACGAGCCGCGTGGAAACTCGCCACCGGCCACAAGTGGCACCGCAGCGACATCTTCTTCGTCCGCCGCGACGGCCGGCCCTGGCACCCGGAACTCATCACCGCCCGCTTCGACCGCCTCGTCGCCGCCAGCGGCCTACCCCCGGTGCGGTTCCACGACCTGCGGCACACCGCCGCGACCCTCATGCTCGCCGCCGGAGCCAGCATCAAGGAAATCCAGGACACTCTCGGCCACGCCTCCTACAAACTCACCGCCGACACCTACACCTCCGTCCTGCAGGAACTCAAGCGCTCTACCGCCGAGGCCACCACCAAGCTCATCCCCCGCCGCAACCGCAAGGCGGCATAACCAGCCCACCGACCAGACGGCAACCACGCCCACACCGGCCCGTGCAGCACCTCCGGCCGGGGCCGAAGCTGGCCGATCACACCAGCGCGGGAGATCACGTCGGTGGAGATCACCGTGACGGGTATCCGGGCCACGGGCTCGCGCGGTCGGGCTTGCGCACGCGGAGGTTCGCAAGCCCCGATCCCGCCTGCGGGCCGTTGGCGGTGCGGATCGTTCCCGGGCCTGTGCTGGGGCGGGGCGTGGGACAGCAGGTTGTCGGCGTCATCGGTAATGACCGTGCCCGTGGCGTAGGGGTGCGGCGGCGGGCTGGAGTCGGTTGCGGCGTCGTTTGTCGGTGATGCCGGCGGCATCACTTGTTGATCTTCCAGCCGTGACTTTCCGCAAGGCGCGACAGAGTGTCCGAGGGTTTCGGGTCGCGGGGAACAAGGCGCATCTCTGCATGTGCCAGGTGAGTCCATTTCGGATCGCGTACGAACGATGTGGGGTGCGGTTGCGCAGGTGGAGCCGGTGTCGCCGATGACCTGTTCGGGCTGCGGGTGATGCGGGTGCGCCGTGGGGCGGCGCAGCCCACCCCGTCCGCCACGTCGTGGACCAATCCCCAGCGGCACCCTCGGCCTCAGCTCGCCTCGTCCGAACGATCGGGACGCATAGCTGCGAGCTGGACGACGGCCTCCGCTCTGGCAAGCATCTGCCGGCGTTCCACCTGCTTCGCCGTAAGGCCACCCAGCAGAGCTCCGGTCTCCTTCTGCGTGAACCCCTCCATGAACCGGAGCGCCAACACGGCCCCGCCCGGACTCGTGAGCGACCTCAGCACCCCTACGACTCGCTCTGAGTCGAGCCGGCGTAAAACGGCCGCTTCCGCGCTTTCGACTGCGCCAGGATGATCAAACACATACTCGTGCAAGAAACCCGCTGGCATCTCTGGCTTGCGCCGCTTCGATCGCTTGTGATTCCTGACCACTGACATCGCAACGTAGTTCAGCCACGTCCAGAAGGACGCAAGCGCGGCGTCGTACTGGTGCAAACTCCGGTAGGCGCACAGGAGCGCGTCGCATGCAAGGTCCTCCGCAACCTCATACGACGCCTCTGGGGCCAGCCAACGCACGACCATGAGCGTGAGCCTGACCCTGTAGCGGTCATAGAGGCTGCCGAAAGCATCAAGATCGCCGGCGCGTGCGCGTTCGATCAGCGCGTGCTCGTCGCACTCGTCCCCCCCGGGCCTCACGCAGCATCCCTCCTCAGGTCGTCGTCGCGCTGTTTCGGGCCCCTCCACCATGAAAGGCAACATGTCCTGCACTTCCCGCCAGATGTCGCCATGACAGGTCGCGGTCATGGTCGCCACTGTCAAGGGTCAGGACGAAGTCCTGTCCGATGGCCTTGAGCTCTCCTTGTGGGCGGACAGCAGAAATCCATGCTGGTGGTCAGGTGATCTCCGTGTGGGTGGTCAGGTCAAGGCGTGCACCCCCTTG
>NZ_JBDPMC010000077.1:0-28815 GCF_039871625.1 Micromonospora sp. B11E3
CTCAAACTCCAAGTACCAAGCCCGCGGACCCAACGTAGACCGGCATAGCTACAAAGCCACCATCGCGATCGACATCATCACAAACCATTGCGAAACACCCGCCGGACCTTAACCGAGCGGCGTTGCGTCTAGTCGGGCGCTGGGAGTCGCGCTGTTGGGCCCTTCACTGTTGCTTCGAACACGCGGATTAGCTTCGTTCCCCGTCCCTGCGACTCCTGCGAGCGGCCGCCCCTGGTAGCGCGGTTCGATGCGGGAGGAGGCACAAATGCAGGAGGCAGCAGACGATGCGCAAGTGGTGGAGCGGATTGCGGCGCTGGACATCGGCAAGGCCGAGGTCGTGTGGTGCGTGCGGCTGCCCAGCCCGGCTGGCTCAACACGGCGAGTGCAGGAGGTACGTACCTTCTCCACGATGACCCGGTCGCTGACCGGTCTGGGTGACTGGCTTGCCGACCTCGGTGTGACCCGGGTCGTCATGGAGGCAACGTCGGACTACTGGAAGCCGCCGTACTACCTGCTGGAGGCGGCGGACTTCGAGGTGTGGCTGGTCAACGCCAGAGACGTCAAGCACCTGCCCGGCCGGCCCAAGACCGACAAGCTCGATGCGGTATGGCTGTGCAAGGTCGCTGAACGAGGCATGATCCGCCCGAGTTTCGTTCCTCCCGCGCCCATCCGTGAGCTTCGGGACCTGACCCGCTACCGGGTCGACCTGATCGGTGAGCGGGGACGGGAGAAGAACCGGGTGGAAAAGCTCCTCGAAGACGCCCAGATCAAACTGTCGGTGGTCGCCAGCGACATCTTCGGCGTCTCCGGCCGGGCGATGCTCGACGCCCTGGCCGCCGGGCAGCGTGACCCGCGCACCCTGGCGCAGTTGGCCCGCACCCGCATGCGCACCAAGCTACGTGACCTGGAAGAGGCATTCGTCGGCCGCTTCAGCGACCATCACGCGTTCCTGCTGGCCCACATGCTCACCCACATCGACACGCTCAACGCCGACATCACCGCGGTCGAAGCCCGGATCACCGAGCTGATCGCCCCTTACGCTCCGGCGGTGGCCCGACTGGATGAGATCCCCGGTGTCGGTGCCACCGCAGCCCACGCCATCATCGCCGCAGGGGCCTCCGTGGTGCGTATCTCGATGTTGCCGACGACCCAACGGGTTCCCTTGGGACCGCCGACCCGGATCACGGCGACCGCGGTGAGCTGGTATCCCGGTGTGCCGTTACCGTCAGCCGATTCGATGGGGGTACCGAACCGGATGATCTCGCGCCGCTGCCCAAAGCCGCCCGCGCTCTGATCCTGAGCCGCCTCAACCCCGGCGATCGGCACCATCGGTCCGCCGTAGTTGTTGCCGTCATGAGTGAACGGGGCGGTGTGGCTGAAGCCGAACGTCGGGATTACTGACGAGTTGACGATCGTGGCGAAGGTGTCGGTGTTGGCGTAGACGCTGTCGATGGCCACGTTCCGACTGGTGCTCGTGGATCCTGGCGTGTACAGCGCGAACTGGAGCGACGTACCCGGTGTGCCGGCGCGGCCCAGCAGCCGACCCACTGCAGCCGGTTCCAGCATGGTGACCTTGCCTGAGCGGGCAAGCTGGGCCAGGCGGAGGAAGATCCCCTCCGCAGAAACGGAATTGTGCAACTGATCGTCGCCGGCAAGGGAGGGGTCGACGGTCCGGATCGCTTCGGCGAGTTGCGCCACGGCATCGAAGTCATACACAGAAAACGCTCGGCTCGGCCGCCAGGGCGCACCGGCCACCAGCGCACGAATTTCCGCCGGGACCTCCATGTCGACGGCGACCGTGTCGGTGGGCGGGGGTACGACAAGTGTCGGGTCGGACGTGAACATCGCCGGCTCGACGCGCTCCTGTTCGACGATTGGATCCCGAGGCGTCTCTGCCTCGCTGAAACGCAACGTGACCAGGGCTGGGACGGCAAGGTACGACTCGCTGGTCGCGCTCACCCTCGGCAGGTCCTGCCAGGCCAGCCGGACAAGCCGACCCACGGCGAGGAGCCCGTTGATCGCGGCCCTACCCGCGGCGACGATGAGTGCGTCGCTCAACGGCATCGATCGTGCGGTCACGCCGAGCGTGTAGGGGATGCGGTCGAACTGGGTGGTGGAGAGGGTCCGCTGCCAGGTGCGGTACTCCCGTAGCGACGATGCGGCGTTCGTACGGCTGTGCTGTGTCGCAATCGCGAGAGGCGATTGCGACTGCTGTTCTCCCCGTTTGACCAGCGGCGAGAAGGCTACCTTGTTGCCGGTGGCGCGGGTGGCGCTCTGTCTGCTCGCGCCTGCGATCTGCAGGGATCCGCCTTCACCGGACGAATGGGCCAGGATAACGTCCAGGCCTGCGGTGGTCGAGGTTTTCCGGCCGCGCAGCCCCGCGAGCTGGGCGGCACTCTGTGCGGGCTGGGCGGTGATCTCCACCTCCACCAGTCGCGGCCCGAGCCACGACCGGTGCACGAAGTGGAAGGATGCGCGGCCTTTGGGACCAGCGTTGATGAGTGTGCGCAGAGCGAGCGGGGAGCTGTGGTCGGCGATCCGCGACAAGATGCCAGGCAGGTAGGCCGAATGGCCGGGACGGGTCACCCCCGGCGCCTGCGCCTCGACCAAGGCACGGATGCCTTCGCGGAATAGCGAACGCGAACCCCGGGGTATCACCGCGGTGGCCACGCCGAAGCCAAGCTCCCCGCCACTGCGAACGAACCAGTGGGGAAGCATCCGGTCGGCGGGTTCGGCAGGCCTCTCGGGGTCGGCTTGCGGGACCCCCGGGATTTGCCGCAACTCCGGATAGTTGAACAGGTCGTTCTCGGTGAGGAGGAACTCCACGGCATCGGGCAGTTCCACCGCGAGCTGCTTCTCGAAGAACGGGCTGCCGGAAAGGGTCCCGGCCACCACGTTGCGGCTGCCTTTCGTGACGGTGACGATGTAGATCGCCTTGGCCTTGAAGCGAAACATCGAGACATCGTTCTCGGTCGTCACCCTGAACGCCATCGTGTTGTCGCTGAACGTCGTGTGGGCGTCCTCGCGGGTGCCGTAGGTGTACGTCCCTGAGGGTACGAATTGCGTGTCGCTGCCGTAGGTGCCGGTTACTGCCGTCGGCACTTCGTACAAGACGCTGCTCTCTGCCGTCTGCGACGACCCGTCAAAGGACTGCAGCCAGCTTTCCATGTCCATGGTTCCTGGCGGTGGCAGGGGCTCCACATCGGTGAGGTAGCCCTCAACCGTTACCGACACATCGGTGCCCCACACCATGCCGTGCTCGCCGATGTTCTCGGACACGTACTGGTTGTCGAAGACCTGCAGGGCGTTGGCCGCCAAATGGTGGGGCGACACCGCGGCGTGCGCCACCTCCTGGCCCATGCTCTCAGGTCGGCTCAACGACTCCCCGATCGCCCGCCGCTTCGCCCACGTCCAGCCACCCACCACCAGCCCGCCGAACCACGACGCCGTACGACCTGCACCGCCCGAGGGCGCGACCGTCTGGTCGTCGGCGACCGGCTCGTTCCCCCGCACCTGGACCGGCCCGGTTGCCTCGTCAGGAGGGAAAGCGCCAGGCATGGCTGGCGTCCGACCCTCCCGCGCCTCCCCATGGAGCACGCGCGCTTGAGCCGAGTTGGTCTCCGCAGAGTCCGGCGGCGACTCCGCAGCCTGCATCTGCATCTCTATGTCACCCGCGACCTGCGGCGGCACAGCCGCATCGTCTACCGGGAAGGTGCCGGGCATGACATTGCTCGAAGCGGCGGACCGTTCCGCGGCAGCGGCGGCGCGGCGTACGGCCCCGATGAGGTCGCTGACCACCGCGCGGATCGATCGGCTGCCCTCCACCCGGTCCACAAGCGCCGACTCCGGCAGCCGAAGCACTCCGTTCTGGTAGACCGCATCACCGTCCGGTTGGTTCAGGCTGGCTCGATCCTGATGGGTGACCTCACGAGGTGCGGGCATCTGGTACGGACTGATCTCCACCGACTGGGCAAGAGTGCGGTAGGTGGGCACCGCCAACGCGAACATCCCGTCGACGATGCTCGGCTCGGGCACGGGGCCGTAGCTCCACGATATCTCCATCCGTAGCGCCACCGGCACCATGAAGGTGTGCGACCCGTCGGCGCTTGGGCTGAGCGCGTACAGTTCCTGCCCGAAGCCGATGCTGGTTTCCGTGATCGTGGCAGGGCGAGAGGACCGGTTGACTCCGCTGGAAATACTCTGCAACGGCCTGCTCTGATCGCCCAGATCAAGTGGGTTGGAGTACGAACCAGCAATGCCTGCGCTCCAGCCGAACGGAGACCGGGCGCGCTTTTCGCTGGCGGGAAGAGTCGAACCGGTCCAATTCAACGTCTGAATGTCGGGCAGTAACAGATTGTGGCTGACTCCTCCCTCGGGCTCGTCGGCGAAGCGGCGATCGGCGGACAGGCGTACTTCGACCCGCTGGATTTCACCGCGGACCGGCAGTTCGAACACGATCGGATAACCGCCCTCGATCATCTCGTCCGCGGCGCCGCGCAGCCCCATACCGGAGCGTGCCAAATCAAGCTTGCGAACGTTTTCCAACCGCTGGATCCGGGTCGCCTCGTCAGTCAGTCTGTCCGCCAGCGACGGATCGCCGTCCGGCGGCAGGAAGCCCCGCTCCCTCAGCCAAGTCTCGGCCGATGCGAACAGCGGCTCGGCACCCGTGACCCGCAGCGGCGTGGTGGAGACGCCGAGCGAACGCAGCTGCGCGATCTCAAGCGGCAGGTAACGCGGCGTGGTCGGCTTCGTGACGGTGTCCGCCGGCGGCACGCGCAGAATCACCAGGTACGGCGCGCCAGACCACCCCAAGGGGGACGACGGTTCGGGGCGGACCACAGCACCATCCGCCCGGACGAGTTCCACATCGAAAATGACGTCGGCGGCCAGCGGGATCAGCGGCTTACTCGTCCGCAACGAGTGCGAGGTGCGTGCGCCACCGCCTGATCCCAGTGTGTGCGATACCTGATGCCGCGCACCGAGTTGCCCCCGGACAGTTCCGCCGGTCGGCTCGACCCCCGTGACAGGATCGGCGGGCGCACGTGACATGCCAAAGCTCACGGAACCATCAACGCCGACCGCGTTGGTGACCTTGGCGGAACCCTCGACGCGCAGGATTCGCAGCACGTGCGACTCCAGCACGGCATTCTGCGTCGCCGGACCGGCAACACCCCGCTCGTACAAGTCCGCACGCACCCGCAGGTAGCCGATTACCGAACCGTCTTCTGCGAACAACAACGGCGATGGCTGGATTCCCACCCACATCAACGGAATATCGCCGCGTAGGCTGTATTCGCCGAAGAACTCCTGCAGGTCGTCTCTCGACTCTTTCGACAGCGACGTGAGCTGCGGCCGGAACGACGCCATGACATCGCTGAGGATCTGGTCGGCGTTCGGCACCGACTGCACCCCGAACAAGGGCACGTCGTTGCGTAATGTGTCCAGCCGCGCCGGCCGGGGCTGCTCCGTGTTCTCGGGCGGGATCTCCACGACATGCTTCGGGAACCACACCGTCAGCCGCTCGGCTGGCGGGGTGAGGTCGATCCACGGGCGGCTCACGTCGTCACCCACGCGCATTTGCCAACGCATCTGATACATGTACGGCCAGGAACGCTCGCGACTGCGCAGGATCGTCAGCGCCTGCACCCCGCCAGTGACCCTGGCCGAGGTCGACATCTGGTTGTACGTGACGGTGGGCTGCACCGTCAGCACCGCCCGCCCCAACTTACCGAGGTTCTCGACCGGCCATTTGTGCGAATACGAGAACGGGAGATTCATGGATCGAAGATCGGAGGCGGTCGCGGTCTCAGCCACCTCCCATCCGCCGAACGCCCAGCGCTGGAATGCGACCGGCGGGCCGTCGCGCAGTTGCTCGATTCCGGGGTCCGCGGCCGCCGCGTCGCCCAGCACCACCCGCAGCCAAGGGGTCTGCCCGCCATCGGCGGGTATCGACAGCGGTAGTCCCGATTCGCTACGCACCCGTGGCCACTCCGCAAACAGGTACCTTGCGGTAAGCCGCCGATCGAGCTGCGTGCCGAAGGCGGCTTGCGTTCCCCGAGCGCCCGCCGCCGCCTTCACCTGCTCGCGCAGCCACTCGACAACGCTCTCCGGCACAGGCATGACGTGCTCGAGTCCCTGCATCCCATCCAGCTGTGACCCGTATTGCCGTACCGCCTCCGTCATGCCGCCGTGCGCAGGGTCGGGTCCTGGTACCTGCGCAGATTCGTTGATCTGCGAAACGACAGGCTGCGGTTCGATCTGCCGCGCAGCGGTCAGTTGTGACTCCACCTCCTGTCGCACCAGATCGTCGGCCCCCCGGTGGTGCTCCGTGAGCGCACCACCGGAGGCCACTGCCTGAGTCTGCTGGCCGGTCTGCTCCTGCGGGTCTTCTTTGTGGTTCAGCACCGTGTGGTTCAGGACCTTGCCGTCCACCTCCAGTGCGGACTCGCGTTCGGACTCCCCGCCAAACGGGAAGGCGCCGGTTGTCTTGTCGCCGGTCTCCTCCTTGCCACTCGGGTCGGTCGCAACGTGGGTCCGTCCGAGGGCGCTCGCGTCCGCCGCGAGGCTGGCGCCGCTCATACCCGGCACCTCCTCCGCAGAGGTCGCGATCACACCAAGGTCATCTCGTACCGTGACGCCCTCGGTGACCCCCACCAGATGCATCAACTGCGTGACAGTGTCCGTCACCTCCTGCGGCCTCAGTTGCTGCACCGCCGAGACACTCAACTCACCGATGGCTCCGTCGGCGAAGGACCGCGGCCTTGCCGGCTCGGGTTCCCTGGCATTCCCCTTGGCTACGGCCCGAGTGGCGTCGGCTTGATCCCTCTCCCCGACCGCACGCTCCCAGGCCGTACCCGCATCGGGCGCCGCGTTCGTGGCACGGTCGGGCTGCTCCTGGTGCCGTGTCACGGTCTGCTCCAACCGCGTCCGATCCGCCGTACCGGCCGCCGCGTCGACCGCGTCCCTCAGCTCGGCCTGACGCCACGTCTCCGCCCGCCGCTCCGCGTTTTCGGCGTCCCGCCGCTCCGTTTCGACCCGCTCGTGTTCATCGTCGGCCGAGTGCGGGTCGGCGCGCTGCTGCTTGTCTTCCTGCCGCCGCGCGTCCTCGCCCGCCCGTACCCGATTGGCCTCCGCCAGCAGATCCGACTCGACCTGTTCGGTGCCCCCCGGCGGCTCCCAGTCCTTGTCGAGCGTCGCCGTATCCAGATCAACTCGATCCGGATCAGGGTCCACTACGTTCTGGAACGCCTGATCAATAGACGCCAGGCCAGTACCAGCCGGTTCGTCATTTTCCGCTGGTTCAGATGGCTGTCTGGGAGAGTCGGCCGGGCCGGGGGAGGTGGTGACCGCCTGCATCGCCTGGGACGGACCGCGGGGTGTGCTGGTGGAGGCGAGCAGAAGCGCGCTGGGGTCGGTGCCGGTCGTGGTGATCGGCTGGGGGTGTGCGGTGGTGTGGTCGGGTAGGAGGTTGGTGATGGTGGTGGGTCGTCCGGTGCTGTCGAACGCGGCGAGTCGGGTGCTTGATGCGAACAGGTGTCGCAGCCACGGGTCCCGGGTCGGGTCGGGTGGTTCGGGTCGGTCCTCGGCGCCGGGCACCAGGCCGTCGCGCACCCTGATGGTCGGTGGTCCGGGTGGTCGTGGGTCGCTGTGGAGGGCGAAGACGTGTTGTTCCTCGTTCGGTGGCGCGATCCTGACCACGACCATCGATCCTGGTGCCGCCTTGAGCGCGGCGAGTACGTCCTGTGGTGTGACTCCGTCGGGGTGGGCGACGCGTTCGGGTGTCGCGTCGAGGATGTCCAGGAGTTGTTCCCAGCTGGTGGTGGGTGCGAGTCGGCCGTCGGGTCCGAGGATCCGGTCGTCGGATACTGCCCGGTTGCCGAGCCGTTTGTATTGGGTTCTGAAGGCGTCGAGGGTGGCCTGGACGCACCACCACCACGGGTCGTGGCTGTTGCCGGGGCCCGCCTGTGTCTGATCGATCCAGTCGGCGACCCGCTGCGCGGACTCGGCCGCCGCGGCGGCCGGCCCGGTCGCCGGGACTGCCGGTTGCGTTGCCGTGCTGGCCGGCTCGGCGCGTCCGACCGGGTCGCCACCGGTCGAGTCGTCCAACGAGGACATGTCACTGAACGGATCCCTGTCCCCGAAATCGCGTTTGGCCGGGTCGCGACTGATCAACCCGTCCCGGGAAGAGGCGTCACCGAACGAGTTCGTGTCCCAGAAATCGCGCCTGGCCGCGTCACCACCGGCCGAGTCGTCCGACGAGGACACGTCACTGAACGGATCCCTGTCCCCGCTGTCGGGCTTGGCCGGGTCGCGACTGATCGGCTCGTCCAGTGAGGAAAGCTCACTGACCGTGAAGGTGTCGATGGGCCTGCCATCGCGGCTGAACACGTCGTCGCCGGCGACGGACATGGCACTGACCGACGTCCTGTCGCTGGTGTGGTCGTGGTTCGGCGTGCCGTCGGTGCGGGGGGCAGCGCCACCCGGCACCGTACTGCGGGCGCCGGCCGCATCCGGCGTGCCCGACGTGCCCGGCGTGCTGGCCGTACCCGAAGTGCCCGGCGTGCTGGGCGTGCCGGGCACAGCCGGCGTGCTGGGCACGCTGGGCGTGCCGGGCACAGCCGGCGTGTTGGGGGTGGCGGGCGCGGCGCTGCCGGCGGCCTGCGCGAGCACCTGGTGGTATCCGTTGACCCAGTCCCGTCGGAACGATTCGGCGAAGGGGTGGTTGGCCGGCTTGACGTCGTACTGGTCGGCCATGGCGGTGAACTGCTTTACTGCCAGGCTGTTCGCGGCTGCGGTGTGCTGCTCGGGAGTCACCGGCACCGGCGGCGCGTCGGTACGCCGGTGTGCCGGGATGTCCGCCGGGGACGCGGTGGTGTGCGGTGCGGTGGTGTCGGGAATGGTCGCGGCCGTGAAACGGGCGGGCAGGTCGGTGACCACCTGCCGGACCACGTTCACCACGGCGTTGACCTGCGCGGCGCCGGGACTGGCCGCCGCGGCGGCCAGCGTGGTGAGTGGTGCGGTGGGTGGTGCGGTGGGTAGTGGGGTGGCGCCGAGGATCGGGGCGAGGCTCCGGGCCACGTGGGCCCGCACGTCGCTCTTGACCACCTCGATCGCGGCGGCGGACGGCACCGCCGCCCCAGCGCCTGCCGGCACGCCGGCGCCTGTCGGCGTGCCAGCGGCCGACGGCGTGCCAGCGGCCGACGACGTGCCAGCGGCCGACGACGTGCCGGGGCCTGTCGGCGTGCCGGGGCCTGTCGACGTGCTGGCGGCCGTCGGTAGGCCGGCGACGAACTGGTCGATGTGGTGTTCGGCGGCCAGGTCCGCGATCGCGCGCAACGCCTGCCGGTCGAACTCCGCCCGCAGCGCGGCGACAACCTGCTCCGGACGTACCGCCGGGACCTGCCCGCCCGCCGGGACCGTCCCCGCGAGCGTTTCGGTGATCCGGGCGACCGCCTGGTCCCGGACACCGAGCGGGAACTGGCTGGTGAGGGCGGTGGCGGGCAGACCGACCTGAGACAGGAAACCGGGGACGGCCGGGTCGTTCTGCCGGGCCTCGGCCCACTCGGTGAACACCTGCTCGACCGGCACGGCAAGCGCGGCCAGGAACTGCCGTGCCTGCCCGGTCCCGGCCAGCAGCCCACCGTAGTGGTCTGCCAGTTCCTGCTGGAACCGATGCCACTGCTCGACCACCGGCACACCAGCTGCCACGACCCACTGCGGCGCCGGCGCAGCCGGCATCGACAGGTTCGACACCGACCACGACGGCACCGACGGGTCGTTCGGCGTGGGCAGGTTCAGCTTCGGCGTGGGCCGGTCCATTGCCGGCAGCGGCGGCGGGGTGGGCGGCGGCGTGGGCGGCAGGGCCTGCGTGCCGGCAGCCACAGCCGTCGGATCATCGACCCCGGTCTGGTAGCCCGTGGACGTGTCCCCACCAACCGGTGTCGACGCCACCGGCATGACCGGCCTTCCGTCCGGCGTGAAGTCGATACGAGGCACCTGCACCCGGGGCTGCATCACGGCGCGACTCAAGAGGAACCCGAGCGCGCTCGCGGCCGATCCCCCCGCCCCCGACAGCGCCCCGGAGAGAAGGTCCGCACCGAGATTGTCGAAGTCGTAGTACCCGTCGACCATCAGGCTGGAAAGCCCACCGAAGAGCCCCTCCATGCCGGTCTCCAGCACGGGCCGCGTCAGCAGATCGGTCAACAGAATCTTGGTGGCGTCCGACACGCCCAGCTTGCTGACAGCGCCGGCGACAGCGCCGGCGACCTTACCCAACGCCGGCCCCGCCACCGTGCTGAGGAACGCCACCGCCCCCGCGTACGCCGCCTGCTTACCGACCGCCGACCAGTTCACCCCGGACTGCAGACCATCGGTCATCATCGACACCTCGGCCAGCAGCGCAGAACCCGGCATGAACAACATCTGCATAGCCGTGCCGCTCGCCGCCGAGCGGACCAACGCCGAACGCAGGATCGCCTGGATGATGGACCGTGTCTGGGCGACGTGTGCCGCCGCCCCCACCGGATTCCAGAACCACATCGCGAAGGCGACGGCAAACTCGGCCTGCATGAAGCTGAACATGGCGATCGCCAGACGCTTGCCCTTCTCCGTCTCGAGGAAGAAATTCTTCTCCGCCTCGATCACGGCGAGCAGCAGGTCGGCCGTCTCGGCCATCTTCTTCACGAACGGAACGGTCTGGGCCACGAACCGGTCGAAGACCTCGCCCTCCCCCGCCTCCCCGACCGCCTTGATCGTCTGCTCCAGCAACGGACCAAGCACCGTACGCACCCGATGCTCCAGCACTTCGGCCGTACCGATGTCCTGCCACAACAGCGGCAACTCCGCCCGGGACAACTTGAGCCCGGTGAATCCTTCCAAAAGCTCCAGCTGGCTCTCACTGAGCCCAACGGTCGGAATGGCGGCGGCCAACGCGCGCTCCTTCCCTGCCCCGAATCAGGGCACCCAGTGCGGATCAGTCAGCCGCGCTGACCGCCACCCAGCCCCCGACCATCTGGCCGAAAGCCGTCGCGGAATCCGGCGACCCACTCGCGCCGAAAGCCGGCGGCGAGCCGTTCGGTATCAGGCGGGTCTCGGCGTGCGCGGCGAACTGGGTCGACGCGGCATCCGCCGCCACGTCCACGTGGTGCTCGAAGGCCAACTGGCGCCCAGGCCGTCGGTGAGCCGGTCCAGGGCGGCGTTAGCCGGCAACGTCGGCCGATCGGGCCAACGGGAAGTGCGCGGCGAAGTTCGCGTCCACGTGTGCCCAGGTACACCGAACGGATCCGCCCCAGCGCTGTCGTCGATCTTGTCGATCAGGTCCAGGGCCGCTGCCCGGCGCGGCCGTGGACGGCGAGGCGCTGTGCGCGCTCGCATCGCCACCGGCCCGGTGTTCCTGGTCGCGGCGGTCGGGCGCGGCACCGGTGTGATCCTGGAACAGCGCCAGGTCCGCGTGAGCCGTGTCCTGGACAGTGCGTACGGCGGCGCGGGTTTCATGCGAGTCCCCGAGCCAGGCGAGCGTTTCGGCCACTGCGCTGTCGAGAGCGGCGGCATGATCGGGGACGCAGACTCGGAGTGAGTCGTGGACCGCCCTGGCCAGTGCCACGCCGGCAGCCCGACCGTTTGACATGGCTGATGCCCCGCGCCAGCTGGCGATCCAGCCGATCGCCCAGATGCGCTGGCGCTCACCTGGAGCCGGCCGACGATGACGCCGATTGTGGCCGCCATGGTGTCGCACCACTCCAGAACAGTGTCGACGGATGGCGGGCCGGCGCTCGCCCTACCGGCATCAGACAGCGCACCGACGGCACCCGCACCCGCGCCGACGAGAAACACGCGGCGCGAAATCTGCGCGAGCTGGGCCTGACCGGACATGGCCACTCTCCTTTGGATGCACACCGCGTCCCGCTCCATAACCCCGAATCCCCATCGGGAAACTAGGGTATTGGATGGAACGCCGGCGAGCGATACCGCAGAGGTCGAGCAGGGATGTAGGTTCTGTCACAGGAACTGGATGCTGTTGGTGATCTTGGTTGCTTGATCGCTGCGGGGTGCGTCGCTGCTGGAGCTAAGGGCGCTTCGATGCTTACATAGCTCAATGTCGATGGGTTGTTGGTTCGGCTTTTGGCGCCCCAACACGCGCCTGCGTTCCGCAGCTTCACTTCGGTGTAGCCCGCGAATCTGGGGATTGAGCTGGGAAAACACGGGTAGGCCCGGCGACGTGGCGTGTCACTAGGCCGTGGTGTCCATGCTGGTCAGGCGGGTGCGGATGTCGCATCGATGACGCGGGGCGGTTCGGTGACTTCAGCCTGGCGAACAGGGCCTTCTGGGGCTGGGACAGTTCGGTGCGCTGGCAGAACGTTGCGGGTGCCGGAAACCTCGTCCGTCCTGGTCACAGCCCTCTTGATGACTGAGATCAGGACGCTGGCGTAGCGCCGAGGGCTCTCGTCGCGGATGCGGCGATGATCTACGTTGCGTGCTGCGCGAGGATGACCGGCTGTGCTGTTTCGACTGGCCTACCTCGGTGTGACCAACGCTCTCGCGTTGCTACGGCTGCTGCCAACGAGCGACCGGGACAAGCATGCCGAGATCCTGGCGCTGCGACACCAAGTCATAATCCTCGAACGGCAACTGAACGGCGAGAAGGTCCGGTTCACCCACCTGACCGGGCATGGCTCGCCGCCCTGCTGCACCGGCTACCCCGCGACACGCTGCGCCACCTGCGGCTGCTGGTCCGCCCGGACACGGTGCCGCGCTGGCACCGGGACCTGCTAGCCCGCCGGCACGCCAGACTCTCCCGGCCCCGGCAGGCCGGACGGCCACCCACTGTCCGGTCGATCAGCCGGCTGGTGCTGCGCCTGGCCCGCAAGAACAGCACCCGGGGGTACCGCCGCATCCACGGCGAACTCCTCGTCCCGGGGTGAAGGTCGCGGCCTCCACCGTCTGGGAGATCCTCCAACAGGCCGGTATCGACCCGGCACCCCAGCCGACCAGCACCACCTGGGCGACATTCCTGCGTTCGCAGGCGCAGGCCATCATCGCCGCCGACTTCTTCGAGACGTCAACGTTGGCCGGCGCCAGGCTGTACGTCCTTGCGGTCACCGAACACGCCACCCGCCGAGTACGCATCCTCGGCGCCACCGCTCATCCGACCGCCGGCTGGGTTGCCCAGGCGGCCCGGAACCTGGTGATGGACCTCGAGGACGCCGGACGCGCGGTGAAATACCTGATCCGGGATCGGGACGGCAAGTACCCGACCCTGTTCGACGCGATCCTCGCCGACGCCGACAACACGGTCGTGCGCAGCGGCGTCCGAACGCCCCGCATGAACTCGATCATGGAACGGTGGATCCACGCCTGCCGTCATGAACTGCCCGACCGAACACTGATCTGGAACCAGACGCACCTGTTACACGCTCTCCGCGAGTACGAACGCCACCACAACCAGCATCGGCCTCATCGGGGCATCGCGAACTCCCGGCCTCTGCGTCCGCTGCCCGAACCGATCACCGATCCCGCCGCGCTGGCACGCCTGAACGTCCACCGACACGATCGACTCGGCGGAGTCCTACACGAATACGAGAACGCCGCTTGACCAGCACGGATGAAGTTTTCGGCACCCGCACGCAGGAACGGATGGCTGGTCACCTGATTGAGCGACCAGGACAACCCCTTGCCCTCGGACACATGGGCCTCATCGGCGCGGACCCAACTGCGCAACGTCTCCCGGTTGATCCCGAGATCGTCAGCGATCTGCGCGATCGTCGCCCCAGGACGAGACAACCGGTACAACGCCACCGCGTCGGCCTTGAACTCGGCGGGGTAGTGCTTCATCACCATCTGTCAGGGATTCCTGATCTCCCCGGACCATCACGATCCAGGATTCAAGTGTCCAGGACCAGGGGGGCAGCTCCCATTCAGCTGCGGTCAGAAAGACGAAGCCTCCGACTGGCGCTCCCCGCCACCTGGTCCGCAAGGGACAATTGTCATGCGGCAACCCCGAGGCGCGACGGTGATCGGCTCACCTCACCCTCCACCCACGTCACCGGCCTGAGCAAGGCCGGATTCCGCAAGCTCGGCACGATCTGGCGGAACTTCGACGACCATGTCCTGCTCGCCGTCCGGGACCGGACGAGCCAGGCCCTGCCGTGGCGGCGGATGGTCGTCCACGCCAATAATCACGGCCCGCTGAGGCGATGCACGATCGGTGTGGTGGACTCGTACAGCGCGAGGTAGTCGGCGTAGAGCGCGTCGTACCGGTCACGGTGCCGAGGGTTCGGCTCGATCGAACGCACCGGCGGGTTCCAGGCCGCGGTGTTCGCTGCCGCGCCCGTCGCGGCCGCGGCCAGCATCGCGTCGCCGTAGGCCGCCCCGGTCGTCTCTCGAGGCAGGTGCTGCACCAGGCCGGTCACATCGCTGACGATCTGGGTCCAGAGGTCGCCGGTGGTTCCGCCGCCGACGGGCACGACCCGGGCCGGCGCTGCCCCGGCCTCGCGCATGGCCGCGATGTTGTGCCGCACCCCGTGGGCGACCCCTTCCAGTGCCGCTCGGTAGAGGTGGCCACGGCTGTGGCCGAGGGTTAGTCCGGCCACCACGCCCCGCGCCCGAGAGTCGAAGATCGGTGTGCGTTCCCCGGCCAGATACGGCAGCATGAGCAGCCCTTCACTGCCGGCCGGGACCGCGGCCGCTTCCTTCGTCAGCGTGGTGTAGTCAGCGCCGGTCAGGTCGGCCAACCAGCCGGTGACCGATCCGGCGGTGGCCATGCCGGCGGCCAGGCAGTTGACCCCGGGACGTAGGCCGACGGTGGGCCACAGCCGGCTGCTGGCCAGCGGCCGGTCGGTCATCGCAACGAGGAACATGGTGCTGCCGTACATCAGCATCAGGTCGCCGGGCGCCCGGACCGCGACGCTTTCCGCCTCGGCCCAGGCGTCGATCGTGCCGGCGGTCACCGGCAGACCTGCCGGCAGGCCGGTCTGCCGGGCGGCCTGTGCGGTCATGCGGCCGGCTACCTCGTTCCCCCAGCGCAGCGGGGGACGCCGTACGTGTGGAGCGATTTCGTCCCACCAAGCGGTGTCCCAGTCGCCGGCCCGCTGGTCGTAGAGGGGGCTCGCCTGGCTGGCCGAGTGGTGGTCGAGCACGTACTCGCCGGTGAGCCGGTGCACCAGGAACGAGCTCGCCATGAGCAGCATCCGAGCGCGGGCGAAGACCTCTGGCTCGTGCCGCGCGAGCCAGTACAGCTTGGGTCCGATCGCCTGGGAGGTGAGGATCGATCCACGGCGGACGATCTCGGCCGCACTCCACCGGGCGGTGAGCAGCCCGATTTCCTCCTCGGCCCGGGTGTCGATCCCGTAGAGGATGGCAGGCCGTAGCGGCCTGCCGGCCCCGTCGGCGGGGAGCAGACATGGTCCGATGCCGCTGACCGCGAGGCCGGCCGGTCGATGACCGGGATCCGCCGTCAGCTGGGCGGTCACCCGTCGGAAGTCGTCCCACCAGACCGACTCGGGGTCATGCTCGTACCAGCCGGGCCGCGGGTTGCTCAGGCCGTGAGTGATCTGCGCGCGGGCTACCACCCGGCCGTCGGCGGCGACGGCGACGCCCTTGGTGCTCGCGGTGCCGATGTCGACGCCGAGGTAGACGTCCATCAGAGCAGCGGGCCGTGGTCGGGGCGGCTGCCGCAAAGGCTGACCCGCATGCCCATCTCGTGTGCGGTCAGCGCCTTCGCGGCGAGCAGCTCATCGGCTGCCGCTGCGCTGGTGGCATAGCTGACCTGGATGTGGTTCGACCGGTGCCGGGCCATGAACTGGTCCCGGGTGACGCCGTGCAGCACGGCGTGCATGATCGGCCATTCCCGGGTGGTCGCGGCCCAGCGCCGCTCGGTCTCCTCGCGCGGCAGCGTCACCACGGTGGCCCGGCCGAGGTCCATGTGCAGCTCGCCGCCCTCGACAAAAATCCGCGACCAGACCAGCTCGCCTGGCTTGGCCACCCCCCGTACGGTGCCGCCGCCGAGCCCGAAGTAGAGCGGTGGCTGGCGCATCGAGTCGGTGCCGGCGTACCCGCCGATGTGGTGTTCCGGCGGAACCGCGCCGGAGATTTCGAAGACCCAGACGAAGTCGTCCACTGTGCCGCTGGCGTCGTGGTCGCCCCACCGCACGTCGTGCAGGGTGGTCTCCACGGGCTGCCCGAGCCCGCCGGCCAGCCGGGTGGTGAGCAGGGCGTCGAGGCCGGCGCATTCGTCGACCTCGTTGAAGTGGGTGATCGGGGCGCCGTCGCGGATGATCGCGCCGTTTTCGTCGGTGACCGGCGGGCGGTCGGCGTTGTTCAACAGGCCTTCTGCCAGGTCGGAGGCGGGCAGTACGTCGGCGAGGCCGAGCTGGTACTGGATGCCGATGACGTCGCAGCGGAACCGGTCGGCGATGCGGGCGGCGGCGGCGTACATCCGCAGTTGCAGCAGGACCTGCTCGCGGGTGAGTTCGGTGGCCTCGTCGGTGCCGAAGTGGAAAGTCATGCCGCGGTCGGTCAGCCACCTCAGGGCGGCCACCGCCTCGTCCTCGCTGGCCCGCATGGTCTCGGCGTACAGGGCGGACTGGGACAGCCGCTCCTTGAAGACGTTGAGTGGGAACAGCAGTTCATCCGGGATGATCGCGTTGTACATGCCCATGCAGCCCTCGTCGAAGACGCCGAGGATGGCGCCTTCCCGGCGGAGCCGGGCGAGCACCTCGTCGGCGGCCTGGCGTGCCCGCCCGCCGACGGCGGACGCGTCGAACGGCGTGACGTGGCTGAGGTCGTGCTGGATGCTGCCCTTGGTCAGCCATTCGTCGAGGCGTGCGCCGAACCAGTCGTCGGTGAAGGTGCGGCTCCACAGAGTCTGGAACGGTCGTCCCGCCTTGGCGAGCGAGGCGTTGAGGTTGAGCAAGCCGACCAGACCGGGCCACTCCCCTTCCCAGTTGGCCACGGTGAGGATCGGGCCGCGGTGTCGCAGCAGCCCGCCGAGGACCTGCTGGGAGAACATCCACACACCCTCGGCCATCACCACCGGAGCGTCCGGCGGCAGCGCGCCGAGCACCGCGAGGCCCTGTGCCTGGCTGGCGATGAAGCCGTGCCCTTCCGGCGTGTCCGCCGGGTGCGCCCGTTCCAGGGTGACGCCCCGTCTCCGGAACGCCTCGGTGAGGAGTGCCTCGAACCTCTGTTGGGCGGGCCAGCAGAGCTGGTTGGCCGACAGCCGCTGGTCGCCGTTGGCGACGAGGTACGCGTGTTCGATCATGACGCCTCCACGGGGTAGCGACGGGCCATCTCGGCGAGGGAAACGGGTTGGTAGTCGTCGGCATGGCCGGCCTGCCCGAACAGCCGCATGCGTTCGGCGACCATCCGCTGCATCGCCGCGCGGCCTGGGCTCAGGTAGTAGGCCGGGTCGACGTTGAGCCGGTCCGCGCCCAGCGCCTGCCGAACGGCGCCGGTGAAGGCCAGGTGCGAGTCCATGCCCTGATTGATCTTGCGGACGCCCATCGTGATGGACCGGACCTTCTCCGCGTCCGGCACGCCCCATGACTCGGGCAGGCCGGCGCCGTATCGGTTGTTCTGCTCCCGCAGCTGCGGCGGCAGCGATGACGAGCCGTGCATGACCAGGTGGGTCTGCGGCACCAGGTTGCTGATCTTCTCGATCAGCGTCATCTGCAGCACGGATCCGTCCGGGGGTGCGTCGAACTTGTAGGCGCCGTGCGAGGTGCCGATCGCCACGGCGAGGGCGTCCACGCCGGTGGCGGCAACGAATTCCCTGGCCTGGTCGGGGTCCGCGAGCACGATCGGCGCGCGGGACCCGTCGGTCTTGGATCCGCCGATGGTGCCCAGCTCGCCCTCGACGGAGATGCCGCGGCGGTGGGCCTCGGCCACCACCTCGGTGGTCACGGCGAGGTTCTCGGCGAAGGAGGACGGTGTGCCGTCGGCGCGGAGACTGCCGTCGATCATGACGCTGGTGAAGCCGTTGTCCATTGCCCGCCGGCAGGTGGCGGGGTCAGGGCCGTGGTCCAGGTGCAGGACCACGGGCAGCTGCCGGTAGCCGTCGATCAGGTGGTGCAGCGCGGACCAGAACCGTTCGTCGCTGCGGTTGGCGGTGACGCCGGCCAGCGAGGCGAGGATGACCGGGGACGAGGTCTCGGCGGCGGCGTCGAGGACCGCCTCGGCCTGCAGCACGTCGCTGACGTTGAACGCGCCGACGGCGTACCCACCGCGTCGCGCCTCGTCCAGCGCCTGCCGGAGAGTGGCCAGTGCCATTGAGGGGTGTCCTTTCTCAGAGCGACGTGGTGATGCCGAGCGAGTTGTAGTCGAGGACGATCGGCTTGTCGGTCAACGCCCGGGCATGCACCAGCACCTTGGCGGCGCTCTCCACCGCCACGGTGGTCTTGAACGCGTCGCGTAGGTTCTCGCCGACGGTGAGCAGCCCGTGATTCGCCCAGACCACGGCGTTCAGGTTTCCCATCACGTCGCACATCGCGTCACCGAACTCGGTGCGGTTGCTGAGGGCGAACGGCATGATCGGGACGTCGCCCTTGGTGTAGATGACCATGTTGACCAGGGCACCTGTGATCGGCTGACCGGCCACGCCGAAGACGTTGGCGAAGACGGGCTCGGTGTGCACGATCGCGTTCACGTCCGGCCGCCGGCGGTAGACCGCCAGGTGCACGGTCACCTCCGAGGACGGCTGGTGCCGTCCCTCGATGACGTTGGCGTCGGCGTCCACCACCACCATGTCGTCGGCCGTCATCCGGTCGTATTCCAGGTCGGTGGGGGTGATCAGGAAACGGTCCTCACCGGGCAGCCGGACGCTGATGTTGCCCTGGGTGTTGAAGTTGAGGCCGTAGCGCATGGACAGCAGGCAGTAGTCCAGCACGTCCTGCTTGGTCTGCTGCAGGTCGAACTCGGTCACCGGGTCTCCTTTGGATCGGAAAAACTACGGTCGTGCGGCATGAGGGTTGGGTAGAGGTCACGGAACCGGCGCGACTGCGTGGCGTACCACTGGGCCGTGTCGGGGTCGGGGCGGGCGACCGGCAGACAGGCCGGTACGGGCAGGTCAGCGAGCGACGGATAGCGGCCGATGCCGACGCCGGCCTGCAGGGCCGCGCCGCGGGCGGCCGCGTGCCCGGGCACCGGGGTCAGCGGAAGGCCGGCTGCCGAGGCGCGAATGGCCAGTGTCCGGGGGCTGCGGGCGCCGCCGCCGACGGCGTGTACGGCGCCGATGGTTACGCCGCGCCCGGTGAGGGCGTCGGCGATCTTGCGCAGCTCGAACGCGGACGATTCAAGGAAGGCGCGGGCGAGCTGCTCGCGGGTGGTCTCGAGGGTGAGCCCGACGACGGCGCCGCGGGCCCTGGGGTCGTTGTCGAGCGTCCCGGATCCGGCGAAGTACGGCAGCACCAGCACCTGCGGCGGCTCGGGGGACGCCGACTCGAACAGGGCGTCGCGCTCCGCCGGCCCGGCGACGCCGGCCAACGTGGCGAACCAGTCCAGGACCCAACCGCCGGCGGCGGTGCCGGCCAGGGTGAGCCAGCGGCCCTCACCCATCGGGTACGAGGCCAGGCCGGTGCCGACGAGTCCGCCGGGGCGTACGGGTGATCCCACGGTCAGGCAGTCGCTGGATCCGAAGGAGAAGACCGCCGTCGCGCCGAACCGACCACCGCCGCCGAGGAACGACGACGCCTGGTCGTGCGAGCCGACCACGAGTGGCAGGCCGGCCGGTAGCCCGGTGGCGGTGGCCGCCTCGGCGCTGAGCTTGCCGATCATGGTGCCCGGCGGGACGACCTCGGGCAGCAGGCCGGCCGGGACCCCGGTGGCGTCGAGCAGGTCGGCCGACCAGACGCCGCGGTCGACGTCGAAGCCTCCGGTGCGGGCCGCCATGCTGGTGTCCAGCGCCGGCCGCGCGCCGAGCCGGGCGGCGACGTAGTCCCCGAGGCAGCGGTAGCCGCGCACGTCGGTGCCGGTCCAGGCGGGAATCTTGTAGATGGAGAACATCGGGTGTGCCGGCTGGCCGGTGATTTGCTGCACCTCGCCGGCGCCCAGCTCCACGGCGACCCGCTGGGCCAGGTCCGCGCCGCGCCGGTCCATGCTCACCGGGGCCAGCGCGAGCGCGTGGCCCTCGGCGTCGACCGGCAGGACCGCCTCGCCCTGCACGCTGAACGAGATGGCCTCGGGCGGGTCGGCGGTCACCGCGTCCCGGGCGGCCACGTCGGCGAGCAGCGCGGTGGCCGCGGTGAGCACCTCGTCGGGGTCGGTCTCCACGAGGCCGGGCGCCGGCCGGTGCAGTGCGGCCGCGCGGGCGGCGCCGGCGATCTCGGCCCCGTCGGCCGAGACCGCCACCACCCGCACGCCGCTGGTGCCGAGGTCGACGCCGAGTAGGCTCATTTGATCGCTCCGGACAGGCCGTTGACCAGGTGCCGCTGGACCAGCAGGAAGACCACCACGATCGGGATCGAGATGAGCACCAGGATCGCGAACAGTGCGCCCGGCTGGCTGAGGAAGGTGCCGCGGTAGGCCAGCGGGATCAGGGTCAGCGGCTTGAGCTTGTTGTCCTCGAGGGTGACCAGTGGCAGGAGGAAGTCGTTCCAGGACGACATGGACTGCCAGATCGCGACGACGGCGAGGGCAGGCCGGCTCAGCGGCAGGTAGATCTTCCAGTAGACGGAGAACTTGTTGGCGCCGTCCAGCATGGCGGCCTCGTACAGCTCGTTCGGCACGGCGAGGAACGATGTGCGGATGATGATGACCGCGAACGGCAGGCCCAGTGCGGTGTAGACGAGCACGAGGCCGGCGAGATCGTTGTACAGGCCCATGGCCTGCAGGATTTTGAAGGTGGCCACCACGATGCTGGACATCGGCAGGATCAGCGCCAGGGTGAGCGCCCCGAAGATCACCGCCTTGAGCGGTACGCGCAGCCGGGCCAGCGCGAAGGCGGTCATGGAGCCGAACAGGATGACCAGCAGCACTGACGGGACGGTGATCAGCAGGCTGTTCACCAGGTTTCGCAGGATTGGGTTGTTAGTCCAGATCTGCACGTAGTTGCCGAGCGACGGTTCCTGTGGGATCAGCCCGAGGGCGGTGGTGCCGGGGTTCGAGGTGGGCAGCAGCGACAAACCGACGACCATGACAAGCGGGATCAGCCAGAGCACGGCCAGCGGGGCGAGGACCGCGTGGGCCCAGTGTGGGCGGCGGCGGTGCGCTCGGACCGGTGCGTAGCGGCCGCGTGCCGCTGCGGTCGCCGGGGTCGCCTTGATGTCAGCGGTCATTTCTCGTCTCCGGTGAGGAAGCCCGACCCGAACGCCCGCACCATCGACAGCGAGCTGATCACCGCGATCAGCAGCAGTACCACGCTGATGGTCGAGGCGAACCCGACGCTCTGCAGTTGGAAGGCCTGCTTGAAGGTGTAGGTGGGGAGCATCTCGGAAGCGTGGTTGGGTCCGCCCTCGGTGAGGACGTAGACGAGTTCGAAGGTCTTCAGCGAGCCGATGATGCCGAGCAGCAGCAGGGACAGGTGGGTCTGTCGGAGCAGGGGCCAGATGATGCTGCGGATGGTGCGCCAGGTACCGGCACCGTCGATCTTGGCGGCTGCCAGCACGCTGTTGTCGATGAGCTGCAGACCGGCCAGGTAGAACAGCATCGAGAAGCCGGTCCACATCCACACATTGACGACGATCGCCGCGAAGATGGCGGTCTTCGGGTCGGCCAGGTAGCCGTGCACCAGGAGGTTGAGTCCGGTGGCCCGGCCCAGCTTGGCGACCACACCGTTGAACGGGTCGAAGATGCGCTGCCAGACGATGCCCACGACGACCGGGGAGAGCACGGCGGGGATGAAGAAGATGGCCCGGTAGATCGCTCGGCCGCGCAGCTTCTCGTTGAGCAGCATGGCCAGGAGGAATCCGATGAGGGCCTGCGGGATGATGGTGAGCAGGATCCACCAGCCGGAGTTCTTCAGGGTGGTCAGGAAGATGGGGTCCTGGAACAGCCGGGTGTAGTTGTCGAGACCGACAAATCTGCCCGGGTTCACCCCGTCCCAGTCCAGTGTGCTGGCCTGGAAGTTGTAGATGATCGGGTAGACGACGAAGATCCCGAACAGAACGATGGCCGGCAGCAGGAAGAGGATTCCGGTACGCCACTCCCGGGGCGCGGTGCGGTGGTGATGGGTGTGGTCACTCATTGGTCAGCTCCGTGGCCGGATGAGGGTGTGGGTCACACCCTCATCCGCCTTGTTCGGGCGGCGTGGGCCGCTCAGCCGTTGACCTTCTGCTGTTCCGCCTGCACCTTCTCGGCGGCCGCCTGGGGCGTCAGTTCGCCGGTGGCGATGCCGGAAAGCGCGTCCCCGAGCGCGGTGTCCATCTGCGGGGTCTTCAGGTAGCGCGAGTACTTCACCTGCGGCATCCAGTCGGAGGTCAGGGTCGTCCAGATCTGCTGCTGCTTGTCGCTGGTGAACTTCTCCGGGTTCAGGCCGGTCACCGCGGGCAGGTCGTTGAACGTGTTGACCAGCTTCTGGGCGCCCGCGCCGGCGATCCAGTCGGTGAGCACCTTGCACGCCAGGTCGGGGTCCTTGGTGTTCTTCGAGATCCCCAGCGAGACGTCGATGCCGCCGACGAGCTGCGGCTGGGCGGCGCCACCCGGGATGGTCGGGAACAGGAACGGCTGGTAGCCGGACATGCCCTCGGACAGCGGCGGCAGCCCGGTCTTGGTCGGGTCGGACTGCTGGATCCACCAGGCGCCGAGCGGGATCATCGCCGCGTTGCCCGCCTCGAACTGGTTCGCGCCGGTCGGGTACGCGTCCAGGCCGATCGCGCCCTTCTGGGCGATGCCCTCGGTGAAGAGCTTGCCCCAGTAGTCGAACGCCTCGACGATCTTCGGGTTGGTCCACGTGTCAGAGCCGTCCTCGGCCTTATAGACCAGGCCCGGCTCGATGTTGTTGGCGATCTGCAGGAAGACGACGTTGCGCAGCCAGCTGTCCTTGGCGGGCAGCATGAACGGCGCGTATTCCCCGCCCTTGAGCTGGTTGACCGTCGACTTGAGCTGGTCCCAGGTCTGCGGGATCTGGGCGTGCTTCTCCTCGAAGATCTTGGTGTTGGCCCAGAGGTTCACGGTCTGCACGAGCAGCGGGAGGGCGTAGAAGTTCTCGTCGCCCGCCGGGTTGCCCATTCGGGCCTGCTCAAGGCCGATCGGATAGAACTTCTGCTGCCAGTCGGCGCCCCACGTCTTCTCGGCGCAGTCCTGCAACGGCATGAGGTTGGCCCGGTACTGCTGGGTGAGGGCGCCGGGTTGGAGCCCGACGATGTCGGGCATCGTGTTGGACGCGGCCCGGGTTTGCAGGTCGACCAGGTACTCGGGGTAGTTGAAGATGGTTGCGTCGATCTTCGCGTCCGGGTTCGCCTGCTTGAACGCCGCGATCATCTGCTGGGTGGTCTGTTCGATCGGACTCCACGACCGGAAGGTCAGGGATCCCGACCCGCCGCTGGTGGACTGGTAGTCACTCGCACCGCCGGCGCATGCGGCGAGCCCGAGGGTGAGCGCTGTCGCCGCAGCAACGGCGCCAAGTCTTCTTTGCCGCTTCACTGTCAGGTCCTTCCCACGGACGGGGCCATAGGCGGCCCGTGGATGTAGACGATTACATGACCTGGACCACAGGCACAACCCCCTCCCATGCTGGACTTTTACCAGTAGCCGCAACAGTCGGTTCACAGGCCGGCAATCTTCCACGCCTGACCATGGAGCCTCTTGCTGGCTTCGGTTGCAATCGATTACATTCCCGCTCGTGGCTCATCGACCGCCGCCCGCCCTACGGGTAACCTGTATTCACCCCATCCCCGGAACGCCGCCGCGAAGGGCCTGCCTTGACCACCATTCGTGACGTGGCCCGGCTCGCCGAGGTGTCCACCGCAACGGTGTCGCGCGTCTTCGCCTCCGACACCGCCGTGCGACCGGACACCGCCGACCGCGTGCGTCGCGCCGCGCGAGAGCTCGGCTACGTGCCGAACTCGCTGGCCCGATCGCTGCGCCAGCAGACCTCGGCCACCTGGGCGCTGATCATCGCGGACATCGAGAACCCGTTCCTCACCCAGGTCACCCGGGGCGTGGAGGACGTGGCCCAGTCGGCCGGGTACTCGTTGCTGCTGTGCAACACGGACGAGAACCCGGAGAAGGAGGACGGCTACCTCGGCATCGCCGCGCAGTACCGCGTGTCCGGGGTGCTCATCACGCCGACCTCGGCGACCAGCCGGGTCGACCGGCTGCTGTCCCGCGGCCTGCCGGTCATCACCATGGACCGGCCGTTGCGGCAGGACCTGCCAGTGGACACGGTCCTGATCGATTCGCGTCGCGCGGCCCGAGCGGCGGTCGACCGCATGATCGCGCACGGCCACCGCCGGATCGCCTGCATCACCGGACCGCAGCGCGTCTTCACCGCCAGCGAGCGGGTGCTCGGCTACCGGGAAGCGCTCCAGGACGCCGGCCTGCCCATCGACGAGGACCTAATTCGCTACGCCGACTTCAACGAACAGGGCGGCCAGCAGGCCGCCGGCGGCCTGCTGGACAAGACGGCGATCCAGGCCATCCTGGTGGCCAACAGCATGATGGCGGTCGGCGTCCTGCGCGTGCTGCGCGACCGGCAGCTGACCCCCGGCGTGGACGTCGAGGTGGTGGTCTTCGACGACGCGCCGTGGACCGGGCTACTCACTCCGGCGATCTCGGTCATCCACCAGCCCGCCTACGAGCTGGGCCAGGCGGCCGGCAGGTTGCTGCTCGAACGGCTACGCTCCCCTGACCAGCCGGCCCGGACGGTGATGCTGAACGCCACCCTGCCACCGGACGGTGAGGCGCCGCTGCCCCGCGTGCGGCGGCCCGACCTGGCCGCCGCCGATCCGGTCACCTCGGCAATCCTGACCCGTCCGGCCCACCTCAACCCGTGAGCCCGAGCCGAAATCCGAGACGCTGGTCGCCGCAGTCGGGGTGACCTGGTACGCGCCGGCCCGTCCCGCTTCGGCCGCGGTGACGGGCACCGGCCGGTAGCGAAGCGCCCCCACACCTCAGGGGCCGAGGTGCGCGTACGCGGCCCACAGGTCGGCGCGGCTTGGCCGGGCGGCGCGCAGCCGGCGGACCGCGTCGTGCAGGGCGACCGCCGCCCGGTGCCGCCGGCACGGCCAGGGCGGCGTAGAGGTCGGCGCACAACTGGACGGTCACCGGGTCCGAGATGGGCGCTGTTGCGTTGGCGGATCGGTGGACACGCCGAGCCGCGTCACCGGGCACTGTCAGATGGCTCGGGCCAGTTCCGTTAACGCGGCGGCCACCCGCAGACCGGGCGGGACGTCAGCGGCGAGCTCGTCGTGTCCGCGTCGGAGGTTCTGAACGAAGGCACGGCCGGCGATGATCGTCTGCGCGGCGCGGTCGGTGCGGAGTCCGCGCATCG
Organism: Micromonospora sp. B11E3; assembly: GCF_039871625.1. NCBI lineage: Bacteria > Bacillati > Actinomycetota > Actinomycetes > Micromonosporales > Micromonosporaceae > Micromonospora > Micromonospora sp. B11E3. The sequence continues at coordinate 25,421 of NZ_JBDPMC010000077.1, forward strand.
GTCTGAGCCTGTGCTTGAGCTGGCTGTGGTCGGCCTCGATCGGATTGTCGGCGTGTCGTTCGATGTGGTGCCACGACGACGGGACCAGGTCGTCGAGCACCCTCGGACAGACCGGGTTCGCGTCGGTGACCATCTCGCCGGGCGTGACCTTCGGCGTGGTCAGCGTCCGGTGGAAGAACTGCCGGGCCGCTACGAGCGTCCCGACGGGCCGAGACGATCACGTCGATGACCTGACCATGCTGGTCCACGGCCCGGTACACACGTACCGCCACACCCCGTTGACCTTGACGTAGGTCTCGTCCACGAACCAACGGTCACCAGGTGAGTGACGAGCAAAGCGAGCGGCGTCGGCCAACAGCGGGGTGAACCACCGCACCCACCGGTAGGCCGTAACGTGATCCACCTCGACACCCCGCTCGACCAGCAACTCCTCCACATCCCGGTACGAGAGGTTGAACCGCAGATACCAACGGACCGCCAGCACGATCACCTCGGGCGGGAACCGGAACCCGACGAACGCCGACGCAGGCGGAGACCAGGACCGGACACCAGTCGACGACCTCACCGGCCCAGCAGACCACACCCGGCAAACCGGAGTCGATCATGCTTTCGCCCAACGCAACAGACCCCCGCCGCGTTTACGGAACTGGCCCGAGCCATCCGACAGTGCCCGGTGACGCGGCTCGGCGTGTCCACCGATCCGCCAACGCAACAGCTCCGGGGTCCTGGGCGTCGCCGCCAGGTTGCGCGCCGTGTGGGACCTTCCACAAAAGCGATATGACAAGCTACCAAACATGCGACAATTCGGGCATGCCTGCTGAGCCGACCGACGCGCGAAGCGGGTCCGCGTCGACCGCCGCGCAACTACGGCGGGCGACGGCGGCAAGCTTCGTCGGGACCGCTATTGAATGGTATGACTTCTTCCTGTTCGGGCTGGTCACGGCGACCGTGTTCGACCGTCTGTTCTTTCCCCGACTTCATCCGACGGCGGGCACCCTCGCTTCCCTCGCAGCCTTCGCCGTGGCCTTTGTCGCCCGACCGCTAGGCGGCGTGCTGTTCGGACATATCGGGGACCGGATCGGGCGAAAGGCGACGCTCATCCTCACGCTGCTGATAATGGCCGTCGGCACGAGTGTCATCGGCCTGTTGCCCACCTACAGTGCGATCGGGATCTGGGCTCCAGCCCTGCTGGTGATCGCTCGACTGGTGCAAGGGCTGTCGGCCGGCGGCGAACTGGGTGGCGCCATCCTCATAGCTGTCGAACCCGCGCCCGCCAAGCGTCGCGGCTACTACGGCTCGTGGCCAACACAGGGGGTGAACGCAGGCCTAGCGCTGGCCAGTGCGGCCTATCTGTTGGTGGTTCACCTGACCGGGAATTCGCTTCTGAGCTGGGGCTGGCGCATCCCGTTCCTGGCCAGCGCAGTGTTGCTGCTGGTCGGACTCTATGTCCGGCTGCGGGTACTGGAGACGCCGGAGTTCCGCGAGATCCGCGAGTCGGGGCAGCGAGCCGGCGTCCCGATTGCTGTCATCCTGCGGCACCACAAGAGGGCCCTGTTGATCGGGATGGGTGCGCTGGCGGCGGGGACCATCCCGTTCTACATCGCCACCGTGTTCACCCTGTCCTATGGACCGAAGCAACTCGGCATGTCGCCGCAGATAATCCTGGCCGGTACGGTGGTCGCGGCGCTGGTGGGGGTACCGCTGATCCCGCTGCTCGGCGCCTTGTCCGACCGGCTGGGCCGGATCCGGGTGCTCAAGGCCGGCGCGGTGTACATGGCACTCATCGCGTTCCCGTTCTTCTGGCTGTTCGAAACAGGCGATCCCGTGCTGGTGGGCCTGGCGCTGGTGTTGGTGCTGGCGGTCGGCTCGGCAGTGACCTTCGGCGTCCTGACGAGCTTTCTCGCCGAGTTGTTCGACGCTCCGGTCCGCTACTCCGGCATTGCCCTGTCGTACCAGCTGAACGGGGTGTTGACCAGCGCTCCCGCACCATTCGTGGCGGCCGGGCTGTACGCCTGGGCGAACGGTTCCTGGCCGGTCGCGGTATACATGATCGTCGGCTCCCTGGTCGCCCTCGTTGCCCTGGTGGCCGCTGGACGGAGGCCTGCTGGCCCCGGAGAGCATCGATAATCGGTTCGCCGCCAGCCGACACGGCCGGACAGGGCGGGAGCGGAGGCTACGACTTACCAAGATCAACACAGCCCCCTCTTGCATCCAGGCCGCTGCGGTACCCTGGCCGCGCTGCAGCGCGCCCAGAGCAATGCTCGAAACCTGTGGATGAGCGCCGTGGGGGCGCACCCTCCCGGCGAGTTCCAAGTCCAAGGAATCGAGTAGAGCCCGCGCGCCAACGCGGGTCGGGAAGGTACGCCCGTGCTTACCGTAGTCAACCCGGAAGAGCCCACGCCATCGGCGGTGCCGCAACTGGCCGCGCCCGGCGGGTCGTTGATCGACGAGATCGTGCGTGATGGTGCGCGACGGATGCTGGCCGCGGCGTTGGAGGCCGAGGTCGCCGCGTACATCGCCGCGCACGCCGACCAGCTCGACGCCGACGGCCGCAGGATGGTGGTACGCAACGGCCACGCCCGGCCGCGGCAGGTGCTCACCTCGGCCGGGGCGGTCGAGGTCGTGGCGCCGCGGGTCAACGACAAACGCGTCGACGAGCCGGGTGAGCGGCGGCGGAGCAGCCAGCAATCGGCCACGCACGCCGACGTGCGCGTGGATCTTGGCGGCGATCGCGCGAATTGCTGCCGCCCGAACGAGGCGACCGCGTGGTCGCCGGGCCGCCGTAGTGGGTGGGTGGCCACGTGCGTCGTGGGATTCGTACGGCGCACCCACCCACCATCATCGTTCATCGAGGTCATTCGTGGTTAGGCTGCGTTGAGGGCCTGCGGTGCTACGTCTCGCTGCCAGTTGACGGTTGGCGCCGAGGGCACGTCCGGGCGCTTGCGCGGCCGGCCAGGTCCAGCTTGGTCGATCCGAATCGCGTCGAGCAGGGCGAGGAACTGGGGGTTGTCGCCGGCCTGGCCAGGGGTGAGCAGAATCGACAGCGGCCGGCCGCGTCCGTTGACGGCGAGGGTACGTAGTTGGCCAGTCGGCCCGGACGAGGGGTCAGGATGATCACCATCAGCTGCGACCACGCAGCGGTATGGTCTGCCTTGGAGGCGAGCACCGTTGGTGGCCTCCGTGACCTGCTAACCGGATGTGCCGGCATTGGACACCGGTGCGGCGAGCGCGGCCGGCTGCGGGTCAGCCGGCGGTAGGTGACCATACGGATGCGGCACACCTTCGAGCGCTACCTGCGGGCTCCCGAACATCCGCAGCAGGCGACCTTCCTGGAGCTCTTCTTCGACCTAGCGTACATCTTCGCGTTCACCCGCATCTCCCAGCGCCTGGTCGAC
>NZ_JBDPMC010000078.1:0-27907 GCF_039871625.1 Micromonospora sp. B11E3
ACCCCCTGACCCACCCCGCCCGGCCACACTGCGCCGGCGAGGCGAGGTTGGCAGCTGAGCGGCAGTTCCGTCGGCGTGTCGAGTCGCTCAGCCGTCAAGGATCGTGGCCGGCCCGTCCCCCCTGCCCCGCTGCGGGCGGGGTGGGTCAGGGGGTGGTGGGGGTGTCGAGGGGGAAGAGGAGGCAGGTCGAGGTGGCGTGGGCCATGAGGCGGCCGGCTCCGTCGAGCAGCCTGGCCTCGGCGAGGGCGGTGCGGCGGCCGCGTTGCAGGACGGTGCCCTCGCAGCGCAGGGTGCCGCTGTCGACCGTCGCGGGGCGGAGGAACTTCACGTTGAGGTCCAGCGAGGTGTAGCCCATTCCCGCCGGCAGGACGCTGTGCACGGCGCAGCCGGCGGCGGTGTCCAGCAGGGTGGAGATGACGCCGCCGTGCACCGTGCCGAGCGGGTTGTAGTGGAACTCCTGGGGCACCAGCTCCACCGCGACCCGGCCCTCGTCGGCCTCCAGCCGGGCCATGTCCATCAGGTGCATGACCGGCGGCGCGGCCAGCTCGCCGGCGATCATCGCCCGGAGCAGCTCCAGGCCGCTGCGCCGTCCGATGTGGGCGGCGCCGGCCACCGGATCGGACCAGGAGAACGTACGGCTGCGCGCCGGCTGCTGCGTCTGTGTCATGGACCCAGCCTGGCCGCGCGTTGCTGAGTCTGTCAACCAGACTTAGCCTGGTCGCCATGAGGCCCGCGGCACTGGACTGGTCGGTGGAGAACTGCACCATCTCCCGCGCGATGACGATCCTCGGCGAGCGGTGGACGCTGGTCGTGCTCCGCGAGGTGTTCAGCGGCGTCCGCCGCTTCGACGACATGCGGGTCCGCACGGGCGTCCCCCGGCAGGTGCTCGCCAACCGGCTGGCCACCCTGGTCGAGCAGGGGGTGCTGCGCCGGGAGCCGTACCGGGAGCCGGGCAGCCGGGTGCGTCACGAGTACCGGCTCACGGCGAAGGGCCTCGACCTCTGGCCGGTGCTGGTCGCCGTGCTCGGCTGGGGGGACCGTTACCTCGCCGACCCGGACGGCCCGCCGCTCAGTGTGGCGCACCGCGACTGCGGGGCCGAGGTGCGCGTGGAGCTGCGCTGCGCGGCCGGGCACGAGGTGGCCGTTCCGCGCGACGTGGTGCCCCGGCCCGGTCCGGGCGCCCGCCGTCGGGAGGCGACGCCGGAGCACGGGGGCGGCGACTGACGCGCGCCGCAGCACCCGCACCCGCTGGCACCGCCTCCGGGACCGCCCGCCGGGCGTGGGCGCGGCGGGCGGCCCCGGTGCCGGGATTACGGGATTACCAGCCGAAGCCGGCGGCGTACGAGACGCTGGCCAGCACCTGCTGGCCGGCGGTGTTCGGGTGGAAGTAGTCCCAGGTGGAGAGCTGGCCGAGGGTGAACGGGTAGCCGAACACGGCGTTGTCGTCGAAGTCGCAGTTCGGGCCGTACGCGGCGCAGGCCTGGGCGAGCTGGGTGTTGTAGTCGACCACCCGCTGGCGGACCCGGGCCCGCCGGTCCACGTCGACCTGCGCGGTGGAGGTCGGGTTGGCGAGCATGGACTGGCAGATGCCGAACAGCGACCAGGCGCTGCGGGCGCTGGAGCTGTCCTTGCCGACCGACCAGAGCCGCTGGATGTCCGGGACGCTGATCACGAGCACCCGGGCGTCGGGCAGGCCCGCCCTGAGCCGGTTCAGGGCCGCGTCGACGTTGGCCCGGTAGGTGCTCACCGGCGTCATCGTCGACTCCGAGCTGGTGCACGCGTCGTTGGCGCCGATCAGCATCGTCACGTACCCGACGCCCTGGCTGACCGCGGTGCCGGCCTGGCCGTACATGTCGGCGGACTTCGCGCCGCTGCGCGCGTCGTTGTGGTTGTTCCCGCCGATGGCCGGGTTGACCGCGCGGATGCGCAGGTAGTGACTGTTCACCGTGGAGTCGTCGCCGGTGCTGAACGAGCGGGACGTGCAGTCGGCGTACCAGCCGCAGGCGTTGAAGCCGCGGGTGATCGAGTCGCCGATGCTGGCCATCGAGGCGGGCGGCGGGCCGGGGTCGGCGTGGGCGGGGGCGGCGGCGACCGCGACGAGGGCGGTGGCGGCGGAGAGGGCGGCGAGGGTGCGGCGGAGTGGGGTCATGGTGGCCTCCGGGTCGCGGGCGCCGGTTGGGGGGAAATCGGGGTGAACCGATCGTATAGATCGATTGATGTATCTACAATGTTGCCGCTGTGTGACGGTCGGAATCTGGGTCGGGCGGGGGTGGAACTGGGACTTGCCGACGATCTTAAGGATGTGAATACTTCAGTTCACTCGACCGGTTCCACCAGGTCCGGGCGGGTTGTCCTCGGGTCCGTCGCCCCCGGCGTGACCCGTCACCCCCTTCCGGGAGGTTGTTACATGCGACCCACGAGGTCCTCGCTCCTGCGCGCCGCGGCCGTCGCCGCGGCCGGCACCCTGGTAGCCACCGGCGTCCTGATCGGCGCCCCCGCCCAGGCCGCCCCGCTCACGTCCGCCGACGCCGCCACCAGCCTGTCGGAGCGGCTCGGTGACCGCTCCGCCGGCACGTACGCCGACGCCAGCGGCCGGATGGTCGTCACCGTGACCGACGAGGCCGCCGCCCGTCAGGTCCGCGCCGCCGGCGGGATCGCCAAGCTGGTCGAGCGGGGTGCCGCGGAGCTGAACCGGGCGACCGCGGAGCTGGAGCGCTCGGCGAAGATCCCGGGCACCGCCTGGTGGACCGACGTCGTCACCAACCAGGTCGTGATCTCGGTGGACCCGACCGTCACCGGCGCCAAGCTGGAGCGCGTCCAGGCCGCCGCCGCCCGGACCAACGGCACCGTCCGCATCGAGCGGGAGGCCGGCGTGCTGAGCACCCGGATCTCCGGCGGCCAGGCCATCTACGCCCAGGGCGGCGGCCGCTGCTCGCTCGGCTTCAACGTCCGCAGCAGCTCCGGCGTCTACTACTTCCTGACCGCCGGCCACTGCACCAACATCGCGGTGAACTGGTACTCGAACTCGGCCCAGACCGCCCTCCTCGGCAGCCGAACCGGCAGCAGCTTCCCGGGCAACGACTACGGCATCGTGCGGCACAGCAACTCCGCCAACGCGGCCGGCAACGTCTACCTGTACAACGGCACCTACCGGGACGTCACCGGCGCCGCCAACGCGTTCGTCGGTCAGAGCGTGCAGCGCTCCGGCAGCACCACCGGCCTGCGCGGCGGCTCGGTGACCGCTCTCAACGCCACGGTCAACTACGCCCAGGGCAGCGTCTACGGCCTGATCCGCACCAACGTCTGCGCCGAGCCCGGCGACAGCGGCGGCTCGCTGTTCAGCGGCAGCACCGCCCTCGGCCTCACCTCCGGCGGCAGCGGCAACTGCACCTTCGGTGGCACGACCTACTTCCAGCCGGTCACCGAGGCGCTGAGCGTCTACGGCGTCAGCATCATCTGATCCTGACCGACACCGCGGAGCGGGTCGCCGGCCTCCGGCGGCCCGCTCTTCGCGTACCCGGAAGGGCCCGCAACCACGCCCGGTGCCGGCGGGGCGCAAGGCACCCTGACAGAATGCGGGGGCAGACCGATCGCAGATGAGGGAGACGCAAGTCGTGATCCGTACCCATGACGCCGGCAGCCTGCGCGCGACGGACGCCGGCACCACGGTGACGCTCGCCGGGTGGGTGGCCCGCCGGCGCGACCACGGCGGTGTCATCTTCGTCGACCTGCGCGACGGCTCCGGCATCGTCCAGGTGGTCTTCCGCGAGGAGGACGCCCACGCGCTGCGCAACGAGTTCTGCGTCAAGGTGACCGGCGAGGTGACCCGCCGCCCCGAGGGCAACGAGAACCCGGAGCTGCCCACCGGCGAGATCGAGGTGACCGCGACGGCGCTGGAGGTGCTCTCCGAGGCGGCGCCGCTGCCGCTGCCGGTCGACGACCAGGTCGAGGCCGGCGACGACATCCGGCTCAAGTACCGCTACCTGGACCTGCGCCGCAGCGGCCCGGCCCGGGCGATGCGGCTGCGCTCGCGGGCCAACCAGTTGGCCCGCGCGGTGCTGCACGAGCGGGACTTCCTGGAGATCGAGACCCCGACCCTGACCCGGTCCACCCCGGAGGGTGCCCGCGACTTCCTGGTCCCGGTCCGCCTCCAGCCGGGCAGCTGGTACGCCCTGCCGCAGTCGCCGCAGCTGTTCAAGCAGCTGCTGATGGTGGGCGGCATGGAGCGGTACTACCAGATCGCCCGCTGCTACCGCGACGAGGACTTCCGCGCCGACCGGCAGCCGGAGTTCACCCAGCTCGACATCGAGATGTCCTTCGTCACCGAGGACGACGTGATCGACCTCGGCGAGGCGATCGTCTCGGCGCTCTGGTCCGACCTGGCCGGCTACGAGATCCCCCGGCCGATCCCGCGTATCACCTGGCACGACGCGATGGCCCGGTACGGCTCGGACAAGCCGGACCTGCGCTACGGCGTCGAGCTGACCGAGCTGACGGAGTACCTGCGCGGCACCGAGTTCCGCGTCTTCGCCTCGGCCATCGACGCGGGCGGGTACGTCGGCGCGGTGGTCATGCCCGGCGGCGCGAGCCAGACCCGCAAGGAGCTGGACGGCTGGCAGGACTGGGCGAAGGCGCGCGGCGCGCGCGGCCTGGCGTACGTGGTGCTCGACGCCGAGACCGGCGAGGCGCGCGGCCCGGTGGCCAAGAACCTCTCCGAGGCACACCTGGCCGGGCTGGCCGACGCCGTCGGCGCGAAGCCGGGCGACGCGATCTTCTTCGCCGCGAGCACCGACACCCGTGAGGCGCAGGAGCTGCTCGGCGCGGCCCGGGTCGAGATCGCCAAGCGGGCCAAGCTGGTCGACGAGAGCGCCTGGGCGTTCTGCTGGGTGGTCGACGCGCCGATGTTCGAGCCAACCTCCGACCAGGAGAACGGCCGGGCGGGCGGCTGGACGGCCGTGCACCACCCGTTCACCTCGCCGAACGCCGACTGGGTGGACCGGTTCGAGGAGGCCCCGGACCGGGCGCTGGCCTACGCGTACGACATCGTCTGCAACGGCAACGAGATCGGCGGCGGCTCCATCCGTATCCACCGCGGCGACGTGCAGCAGCGCGTCTTCGACCTGCTCGGCATCACCGCCGAGGAGGCGCAGGACAAGTTCGGCTTCCTGCTGGAGGCGTTCAAGTACGGCGCTCCGCCGCACGGCGGCATCGCGTTCGGCTGGGACCGGGTGTGCATGCTGCTGGCCGGGGCGGACTCGATCCGCGAGGTCATCGCGTTCCCGAAGACCCGGGGCGGCTTCGACCCGCTGACGGGCGCCCCGACGCCGATCACGGCGCAGCAGCGCGCCGAGGCCGGCATCGACGCCAAGCCGAAGGCGCCCGCCGCGGCACACGCCGGCACCGCCGGCCCGGCCGCCCCGGTCGCCGACCCGACCTGACCTGACCGGCCTCGATTTCGTCGATCATGAGGTTGGCGGGGGCACGCCCGGCGTGTCGTCCCGCTAACCTCATGATCGACGGTCGGTGGGGCGGGAGGCGGCGGCGTGACGGTGCTCGTGGTGGGGGCTAGCGGGTATCTGGGCGGCGAGGTGTGCCGGCAGGCCGTGGCGGCGGGGGAGCGGGTCGTCGGGACGTACCACGCCAACCCGGTGGACCTGCCCGGCGTCGCGGTGCGCCGGCTCGACGTGACCGACCGCGCCGCCGTGCGCGCGCTGGTCACGGCGGTGCGGCCCACCGCCGTGGTGAGCACCCCCTACCGGTACGCCGACTGGACGGTCACCGCCGACGGGGCGGCCCACGTCGCGTACGCCGCCGCCGAGGCGGGCGCCCGGCTGGTCCACCTGTCCAGCGACGCGCTGCACGGCGGCCGCCCCGAGCCGTACGCCGACGACGACCCGCCCAGCCCCGTCTTCCCGTACGGGGCGGCGAAGGCGGCGGCGGAGACCGCCGTGCGGCTGGTGGACCCGGGCGCCGCGCTGGTGCGTACCTCGTTGATCGTCGGCGACGAGCGGAGCAAGCAGGTCCAGCTCTGCCTGGACGCGCTCGCGGGCCGGATGAGCCTGTTCACCGACGAGATCCGCTGCCCGGTCGACGTGACCGACCTGGCCGCCGCCGTCCTGGAGTTGGCGGCCACCGACTACGCCGGCCCGCTCAACGTGGCCGGCCCCGAGGCCGTCAGCCGGGCCGAGATGGGGCTGCTGGTGGCCCGCCGGTACGGCCTCGACGCGGCCGGGATGAAGACCACCACGAGCGCCGCGGCGGGCCTCGTGCGTCCGGCCGAGGTACGCCTCGACAGCTCCCGTGCCGCCGCGCTGCTGCGCACCCGCCTGCGCGGAATCGGCGAGCTCCTCGCCCCCTGAGCCCCTGCCGGGATCGGTTTGTCGAGCGGCTGAGTCCCTTCTTCTCGACTCTGTCGGGTAGTGCACACTTCCTATGCACAAGGATTGTGCATAGGAAGTGTGCACGGATACTGTGCAACCATGGGGAACGACGAGAGGCCCGAGCCTCGCCGCGTACGGCTCGACCACCGCCAGGTGCGGGTGCTGGCGCACCCGCTGCGGATCCGCCTGCTCGGCGCGCTGCGCGTGAAGGGGCCGGCGACGGCGACCACCCTCGCCGAGCTGCTGAGCACCAACACCGGGGCGACCAGCTACCACCTGCGCCAGCTCGCCGATGTCGGCCTCGTTGTCGAGGAACCCGACCTGGGCACCGGCCGGCAGCGCTGGTGGCGGGCCGGGCACGACGTCACCAGCTGGGAGCCCAGCGACTACGACGACGACCCGGACGCCCGCGCCGCCATCGAGTGGATCCAGGGCGACCAGGTGCGCCACCTGGTCGAGCACGCCGAGCGGTGGTTCGCGGCCCAGCACGAGTGGTCCCCGGCCTGGCGCGACGCCCTCGGCATGGGCGACACCTTCATGACCGTCCCGCCCGACCGGCTCAAGGCGCTCCATGCCGAGCTGTGGCAAATTCTCGAACGCTACCGGAGCGAGGCCGACCCGGCCGCGCCCGGCGCCGAGCGGGTGTCGATCTTCCTCGCCGCGTACCCGATGCTGGGGGAGATGCGATGACCGCGCTGTCCGTACGCCAGGTCCGGTTCCGCTACCTCACCCTGTACGGCCTGCGCTGGCTGCCCACCGGCCTGCTGATCCCGGTGATGATCCTGCTGATGCAGGAGCGCGGCCTGTCGCTGTCGCAGATGGGCCTGGCGTTCACCGCCCAGGGGCTGGTCGTCCTGGCGCTGGAGCTGCCCACCGGCGGTCTCGCCGACGCCCTCGGCCGCAAGCCGGTGCTCGTCGCCGCCTGGGCGCTCTGCCTGGTCTCGCTGGCCGTCTTCGCGGTGGCCGACTCGTTCTGGCTGTTCTTCCTGGTCTGGGCGTTGCAGGGCGTCTACCGGGCGCTCGACAGCGGCCCCCTGGAGTCCTGGTACGTCGACGCCACCCTGGCGGCCGACCCGGACGCCGAGTACGAGCGCGGCCTCGGCTGGGCCGGCACCGTCATCGGTGTCGCCATCGGCGCCGGCGCGCTGCTCGGCGGCGGGCTGGTCGCGCTCGGCCCGGTCGGGCCGGTCAGCGCGCTCACCCTGCCGGTGCTCGTGGCCATCGCGCTGCAGGCGGCCGCCCTCGTCGCGCTGCTGGCTCTGATGGTGGAGGTCCGGCCGGCCCGGGGCGCCGGGGCGCTGCGCGCCTCGATGGTCGAGGCGCCGCGGATGGTCGGGCAGGCGGTGGGGCTGCTGCGCCGTTCCCGGGTGCTGCTCGCCCTGGTCGCGGTCGAGCTGTTCTGGGGCTTCGGCATGGTCACCTTCGAGTCGCTGGTGGCCGTCCGGCTCGCCGAGGTGATCGGCGACGCCGACCGGGCCGCCGCGCTGCTGGGCCCGGCCGGCTCGGCGGCCTGGCTGGCCAACGCCCTCGGCGCCGCGCTCACCCCGCTGCTGCTGCGCCGGCTGGGTGCGGCCCCCGCCGCCGCGCTCATGCGGGTGCTCCAGGGCGGGACCGTGGTCGGGATGGGGCTGCTCGCCGGCCCGGTCGGGGTGGTGGTCGCGTACCTGGCCTGCTACACCGTCCACGGCGCGTCGAACCCGCTGCACATGGGGCTGCTGCACCGGCAGGTCGACGGCCCGTACCGGACCAGCGTGCTCTCGCTGAACTCGATGATGGCCGCCCCGGCCTCCGCGCTCGGCGCGGTGGTGCTGACCGCGCTGGCCGACCGCAGCGGCGTCAGCACCGCGATGCTGGTCGGCGGGGTGGTGCTGGCCCTGGCCGCGCCGCTGTACCTGCCGGCCTGGCGGGCCGCCCGCGCCACGCCGGCGCCTCCGGAGGACCCGGCCCCCGCCGCCGCCCCCGCCGCGGCGAGCGCGCCCGCCGCGGCCGGCGCTCCCGGCGGTGCGCCGTGAGAGGGGAGCCCTTCTCTACCGCAGGCGTTAACAGGGGGCCCTCCCTTACCCCTGTCCCAGGTGGACGGGGCCAGGGGGCAACGGGGCCGGCGGCGACGCCGGCCGGGGAGGAGTCGTACATGGGACAGATCCGATCCTGCTACCCCGTGCGACTGGCCGGGGCGCGGTGCGTCCTGCGCGAGGTCGAGGACGGCGACGTCCACGCCGTCCACGCGCTGACACTCGATCCCCGGGTGACCGAGCGGGTGCTCGACGAGCACCCGCCGTCGGCGGACGAGATCCGGGCCGCGCTGGCGGCCTGGCGGGAGGAGGCGCGCGCCGAGCCGCGGTCGAGCTACCGGCTGGCCGCCGTGGTGGGCGCCGAACTGGTGGGCATGGGCACGCTGACCGTCGACAGCGCCGCGCACCGCCGTGGCGATCGGGTACGTGCTCCACCCGGACCACTGGGGCGCGGGCCTCGGCACGGAACTCGCCGGGCTGCTGCTGCGCCTGGCGTTCGAGCGGGTGGGGCTGCACCGGGTCGAGGCGACGACCCGCCCCGACCACGTCGCCTCGTGGCGGGTGCTGGAGAAGGCCGGGATGCGCCGGGAGGGGCTCAGCCGCGACCATCTGCTGGTCCGGGGCCGGTGGTGGGACTCGGTGCGGTACGCCGCCCTGGCGACGGACCGCTGACCCCGCGCCGGCCGGTCCACGGTGGAGATTGGCGAGTGGACCGATCGGGTACATCACGGTCGACCGACTGGAAACCCCTCCGGAGGACCGACATGCTCGCCATTCTCGCGGCCATCGTCTTCGGCTTCGCCCTGCTGCTCGACCTGTTCGAGACGAACCTCGGCGCGCCGGACCTGTTCAACCTGCACACCCTGCTGGTGCTCGGCCTGCTGCTGCTCTCCCTCTACCTGGCCGGGGTCGGCCGCGGGCCGGGCGGCGGCCGCTGGTACCGGGGCCGGCGCCCCGGCCGAGGCTGACCGTGAACGATCACGGCGGGCCGGGTCCGCGGCGCAGTTCGGGCGCCGCCGGTCCGGCCCGGTAATGTCTTCGTGATGGAGTCCGACGCCCTCTTCTCCCTCGGTGAACCCGCCGGCGCGCCCAGCGCCCCCGCGGGTGCCGCCGGCGTCGACGGCTTCACGCCCGTCTCGCCCGACTCGCCCCTGCCCGTCCGGATGCGTCCGGCCACCATCGACGAGCTCGTCGGGCAGGACCACCTGCTCGCCCCGGGCGCCCCGCTGCGCCAGTTGGTCGGCGGCGCCGCCCCGATGTCGGTGATCCTGTGGGGCCCGCCGGGCAGCGGCAAGACCACGATCGCCCACCTGGTGGCGCGGGCCACCGACCGCCGCTTCGTGGCGATGTCCGCGCTCTCCGCCGGGGTGAAGGACGTCCGCGCGGTGATCGACACCGCCCGCCGGCAGCGCCGCTCCGGCGGCCCGCAGACCGTCCTGTTCATCGACGAGGTGCACCGGTTCAGCAAGACCCAGCAGGATTCGCTGCTCGCCGCGGTGGAGGACCGGACGGTCACGCTGCTGGCGGCGACGACGGAGAACCCGTACTTCTCGGTCATCTCGCCGCTGCTGTCCCGGTGCGTGCTGCTCACCCTCCAGCCGCTGGACGACGCGGCGGTGCGTGGCCTGCTGCGCCGCGCGGTCGCCGACGAGCGCGGCCTCGCCGGGGCGCTCACCCTGGAGACCGAGGCCGAGGACCACCTCGTACGCCTCGCCGGCGGCGACGTCCGCAAGGCGCTGACCGCGCTGGAGGCGGCGGCGTCGTCGGCCACGGCGCTGGGCACCGGCCGGATCGACCTGGCGACCGCCGAGCAGGCGGTCGACGTCGCGGCGGTGCGCTACGACCGGGCCGGGGACGCGCACTACGACGTGACCAGCGCCTTCATCAAGAGCATGCGCGGCTCGGACGTGGACGCGGCGCTGCACTGGCTGGCCCGGATGCTGGTGGCCGGCGAGGACGCCCGGTTCATCGCCCGTCGGCTGGTCATCTTCGCCAGCGAGGACGTCGGCATGGCCGACCCCGCCGCGCTGGGCGTCGCGACCGCCGCCGCGCACGCCGTGGAGTACGTCGGGCTGCCCGAGGCCCAGCTCAACCTCGCCCAGGCGGTGATCCACCTCGCCACGGCGCCGAAGTCCAACTCGGCGACCACCGCGATCGGGGCGGCCATGGCCGACGTCCGGGCCGGTCGGGGCGGGCCGGTGCCGCGCGCCCTGCGCGACGCGCACTACTCCGGCGCCCGGGGGCTCGGCCACGGCACCGGGTACCGGTACCCGCACGACGATCCGCGCGGCGTGGTCACCCAGCAGTACGCTCCCGACGATCTCGTCGGGGCCGACTACTACCGTCCCAGCGGGCACGGTGCCGAGCGGTCCGTGGCCGCCCGGCTGCCGCTGCTGCGCCGGATCGTCCGCGGGCTGCCCGCCCCGGCGCGTCCGGACGTGCCGGTGCCCGCCGGGAACGGCCGCCACCCGTCGGGCAACGGGCCCGCCAGCGGGGTGGACGAGGACGGCGCGGACGCCGTCGGGGAGGGTCAGCAGTGAGATCCCGTGGTTCGGAGCGACCGGAGGACGGGCCGGAGGAGCAGCCCGAACCGCGCGCCAGGGGGCGCCGGTGGGGCCGGGGCCGACCCGACAGCGAGCCCGAGGAGCCGGTCGGCGGCGAGGAGCTCGGCTGGATCGACGACCTGCGCTCGGCCAAGCAGCAGCGCGGCGAGTTGGGTCCGGGCGCCGGCGGGCCGGCGGGGGCCGGTCCGGAGCCGGGGCGTGACCCCGGCGGGCCGCAGGCGGCGCCGCCCGTGCGCGGCGGTGAGCCGCCCGCCCCGCGTCCCCGCCCCGTCGACGGGCCGTGGCCCGGCTCGCCCGAGCCCGGCCGCCCCGGCACGCCCGAGCAGTCCCGCGCGCCCCGTCCCGCGGCGCAGCCGCCCGGCCGCCCGGCGCCGCAGCCGGCCGCCGCGCCGCAGCCGCCGGGGCAGCCCGCCCGTCCGCCGTACCCGCCGGCCCAGCCGCCGGGGACCGAGCCGGCCCGTCCGCCGTACCCGCCGGAGGTGACGCCCCGGCGGTCGCACCCGGCGGCCGATCAGCCCCGGCCCGCCGGGTCGGTGAGTGGGCCGCCGGGGGAGGAACCCCGGCCGCAGGGGCCGGGCAGGCCCGCACCCGGCGCCCCCGACCAGCCGGTCCGGCCGCGCGGCGCGCACACCGCCGCGGCCCCGCCCGTGCGGGGCGGCCAGCCGCCGACCGGCGGGTGGCCGGTCGCATCGGACGGGCCGCCCCCCGGCCGCCCCGGCGGGCGGCGGCGAGCGGCCGAGGAACCCCCGATCGTGCCGGCCAGCGGCAACGCCCCGCCGGTGCCCGCCGGACCGTCCGCCGCCGGGCCGTCCGCCGCCGGAGCGGCGGCCGTCCCCGGGGCGGGCGATGCCGCCCTCGACCGGGCCGAGCCGGCCGCCGAGGGCGGGCGGCGCCGGGCCCTGCCGGAGCCCGGGACGGGCGAGATCGGCGGCCGGCGCCGGGCTCGGCCGGAGCCGGAGGTGGGCGCGGTGCCGACCGCCCGCGCCGCCGCGGCCGCCCCGCGCCCGGTGGATCCCCGCGCGGGCGAGGTCCGCCCGCCGCACGAGCGGGGCACCGGCGAGATCCGCCAGCCGTGGGAACCCGGCACCGGTGAGCTCCGCCAGCCCGGCCCGGCGCGCGGCGCCGCCCGTCCCGCCAGCCCCGCCGACGGCCAGGGCCGCCCGCCGGCGGCCGAGGACCGCCGGGTGCCGGCGCCCCCGACCGGGCCCGAGCCGCGGCCGGGCGTGGCTCCCGGCCCCCGGTCCGCCCGCGGCGGCGCGGCGATCGCGGCCCCGACCATCGGGCCGGGCCCCGGGTCGACGGGGGAGGCCGGGGATGGTCCCGCTCACCCGGGCGGCCCCACCGCCGCCCCCGCCGGCCGGGCGACGCCGCCCGGCCCTCGACCCGGCCGGGCGACGCCGCCCGGCCCTCGACCCGGCCGGGCCGTCCCGCCCGGCGTCGCCCCCGGCCCGGGCCAGCCCGTCCCGCCCGGCGTCGGCCCCGGCCCGGGCCAGCCCGTCGTGGCGCGGGCGGCGGCCCCGGTCGGCCGCCCCGACGACGGGCCGGAGCAGCGCACGGCCCCGCCCCAGCGCGGCGCCGCCCGGCCCGGATCCGCCGGGGCGGCGCCGGAGCGCCCCGGGCCCCCGCCCGCGGTGGCCCGCGCCGCCGCCGTGGTGCCCCCCACCGACGTCCCGGCCGACGGGGTCACCGGTGAGCCGCCGCTGCGGCGCGCCGCCGGGCAGGACGGCGACGAGGACCCCCCGACCCGCCCCGGCGGCCTGCGTTCGGAACTGCGCCGGCAGATGCGCCAGCGGCGGCGGCTGCGGCTGGGCGTGCTCGTGCTGGTCAGCCTGGTGCTGCTGGGCGCGGTCCCGCTCTACTTCGGCATCCGGACGCTGAGCCGCGACCCGGTCTTCGACTCCCTCGACGGGTTGGACGTGCCGGGCTGGGCGGCGACGAAGACCGTGGACAACGTCAGCGGCAACCGCTGGTGCCTGCGGGAGTGCCGGCTGCGGGAACGCACGCTGGAGTCGGGACGGCCCGTCGAGGAGACCGCGCAGGCGTACGAGCGCGCCCTGGCCGCGGCCGGCTGGCAGCGGTGGAAGGTGACCCGCTGCCCGGCGCAGCCGGCGAAGGGCAGCTACACCTGCTGGCGCCGCGACGAACTCACCCTCGACCTCTGGGTACGCGAGCCGGCCTGCGTCCCGCCGCCCGTCGACGGCGCGCCGGCGCCGACGCCCCTGGCCTCGCCCGCAGCGCAGGAGTGCACCGGCTCGTTGGTGTCGGTGAAGGTCCGCAACGCGATCGACGACGAGCGGACCCGACCGCAGCCGAGCATCGACCCCTCGCTCACCGGCGAGGACCCGTTCCCGACCCTGAGCGAGGATCCGCTCGGGGAGCTGACACCCTCACCGTCGTGAGCCGGTTTTCGTCACTGACGGTAGGGTCTGGGGCTGGTACGCCCGCCTGCTCCCGCTGACCCGTCGTGGGTCGTCGAGCGCCGGTGTGGGTAATGACGGTCGCGCGTTCCGGGGCGGCGGGCCCCGGGACTCTGCTTGAGGAGGACATGCGTGGATGGTGGACAGATCGCTGCGCTGATCGCGGCCGGCGCGTTCCTGATGCTGGTGCTCGTGCTGGCGGTGCCGATCCTGCGGCTGCGGCACACCGTGGACGCCACGACCCGGATGATCAACGAGCTCAACGACCGCGCCACCCCGCTGCTCGCCGACGTCAACACCACCGTGCGGAACGTCAACACCGCGCTGGAGCAGGTGCAGACCTCGCTGGACGGGGTGAACCTGCAGCTGGCCAAGGTCGACACGATGACCAGCCACGCCCAGAACGTCACCGCGAACGTGGCGAACCTGGCCACCGTCGTCTCCGCCGCGGCGGCGAACCCGCTGGTGAAGGTGGCCGCGTTCGGCTACGGGGTGCGCCGCGCCGCCGCCGCGCGCCGGCACGCCGAGACCGAGCGTGAGGTGCGCGACGCCATCAAGCAGCAACGCCGGGCCGCCAGGCGCGGCGACCGCTGAGCCGTTCGCAGGACGGGAGGATGAAAGCATGAGGCGTCTGTTCTGGCTCGGTGTCGGGCTGGCCGTCGGCGTGGTGGTGGTCCGCAAGGCGACCCGCACCGCGCAGGCGTACACCCCGGCCGGCATCGCGAGCGGCCTGGCACAATCCGCTGGCGGTCTCGTGGAGTCGCTGCGTAGCTTCGTGGAGGACGTCCGGGTCGGGATGGCCGAGCGGGAGCAGGAGATCCACGAGGCGTTCGCCCGGGGCGAGGCGTTCGACGACCAGTTCGCGGAGCTGCGGGAGGACCCGCGCATCGGCGACCGAGAGATCTTTCCGGAGGAGCACCAGCGATGAAGACAGCGGAGATCAAGCGGCGGTACCTCGCCCACTTCGAGGCGAACGGCCATGCCGTGGTGCCGTCCGCTCCGCTGCCCGCCATCAGCGACCCGAACCTGCTGTTCGTCAACGCCGGCATGGTGCAGTTCGTCCCCTACTTCCTGGGGCAGCAGACCCCGCCCTTCCCGCGGGCGGTCAGCGTGCAGAAGTGCATCCGCACCCCCGACATCGACGAGGTCGGCAAGACCAGCCGGCACGGCACGTTCTTCCAGATGAACGGCAACTTCTCCTTCGGCGACTACTTCAAGGCCGGGGCGATCCCGCTGGCCTGGGAGCTGTCCACCAAGCCGGTCGCCGAGGGCGGCTTCGGGCTGGACCCGGAGCGGATCTGGGCGACGGTCTACCTCGACGACGACGAGGCGTACCAGATCTGGCGGGAGACCGGCGTGCCGGCCGAGCGGATCGTGCGGCGCGGCAAGAAGGACAACTTCTGGTCGATGGGCATCCCCGGCCCGGCCGGCCCCTGCTCCGAGCTGTACTACGACCGGGGCCCCGCCTACGGGCGCGAGGGCGGCCCGGAGGTCGACGAGGACCGCTACCTGGAGTACTGGAACCTCGTCTTCATGCAGTACGAGATCGCGGACGTGACCAGCAAGGAGCACTTCCGCATCGTCGGCGACCTGCCCAAGAAGAACATCGACACCGGCATGGGCCTGGAGCGGATGGCCTCCCTCCTCCAGGGCGTCGACAACCTCTACGAGATCGACGAGGTCCGGCCGATCCTGGCCCGGGCCGCGGAGCTGACCGGCAAGCGGTACGGCGCGCACTCCGGCCACGTGGCCAGCGAGTCGCACCCGGACGACGTGCGGCTGCGGGTGATCGCCGACCACGTCCGGACCGCGCTGATGCTGATCGGCGACGGGGTCACCCCGAGCAACGAGGGCCGCGGGTACGTGCTGCGCCGGATCATGCGCCGCGCCATCCGGGCCGTCCGACTGCTCGGCTGGCAGGACCGGGCGCTGCCCGAGCTGCTGCCGGTGGCCCGGGACTGCATGTCCCCGTCGTACCCGGAGATCGCGGCCGAGTTCGACCGGATCGCGCAGTACGCGTACGCCGAGGAGGACGCCTTCCTGGCGACGCTGCGCGCCGGGACGACGATCCTGGACACGGCGATCGCCGAGACGAAGGCGGCCGGGAAGCCGGCGCTGTCGGGCGACAAGGCGTTCCAGCTGCACGACACGTACGGCTTCCCGATCGACCTGACCCTGGAGATCGCGGCCGAGCAGGGGCTCCAGGTCGACGCCGACGGCTTCCGCCGGCTGATGGCCGACCAGCGGGCCCGGGCGAAGGCCGACGCGCAGGCGCGCAAGACGGGGCACGTCGACCTGTCGGCCTACCGGTCGGTGCTCGACGCGGGCGGCCCGGTGGAGTTCACCGGGTACACCGAGCTGAACCGCGAGTCGCGGGTCCGCGCGGTGCTCTCCGGCGGCGACGAGGTCGGCGCGGCGGTCGAGGGCGACACGATCGAGCTGGTGCTCGACACCACCCCGTTCTACGCCGAGGGCGGCGGCCAGCAGCCCGACCAGGGCATGATCACCGTCGGCGGCGGCCAGGTCGAGGTCTTCGACGTGCAGCAGCCGGTGCCGGGCCTGATCGTGCACCGGGCCCGGGTGATCCGGGGCGAGGTCCGCGCGGGCGAGACCGGGTACGCCGAGATCGACGTGACCCGGCGGCGGGCGATCTCCCGCTCGCACACCGCGACGCACCTGGTGCACCAGACCATGCGCAACTTCCTCGGCGAGTCGGCCACCCAGGCCGGTTCGCTGAACGCCCCGGGCCGGCTGCGGTTCGACTTCAACACCCCGACCGGGGTGGCGCCGAGCGTGCTGCACGACGTGGAGCAGCAGGTCAACGAGGTGCTGCTGGCCGACCTGGAGGTGCACGCGTTCATCACCAGCCAGGAGGAGGCCCGCCGGATCGGCGCGATGGCCCTGTTCGGCGAGAAGTACGGCGAGCGGGTCCGGGTCGTCGAGGTGGGCGACTACGCCCGGGAGCTGTGCGGCGGCACGCACGTGGCCCGCTCCGCGCAGCTCGGCCTGGTCAAGATCCTGTCGGAGTCGTCGGTGGGCTCCGGCGTCCGCCGGATCGAGGCCCTGGTCGGCATGGACGCCTTCGGCTTCCTGGCCCGCGAGCACCTGCTGGTCTCCCGGCTGGCCGAGCTGTTCCGGGTCCCCGGCGACCAGGTCGCCGACCGGGTGGAGCAGACCGTGACCCAGCTGCGCGACGCGGAGAAGGAGTTGGAGAAGCTGCGGGCCCAGCTCGTGCTCGGCGGCGCGGCGGCCCTCGCCGCGCAGGCGAAGGACGTGCGCGGCGTCGCGTACGTCGGCACGGAGGCGCCCGAGGGCGCGGCCGGCAACGACGTGCGGACCCTGGCGCAGGAGATCCGCGGCAAGATCGACCCGGCCCGGCCGGCGGTGGTGGCCGTGGCGGCCCGGTCCGGCGGCAAGGCGTCCCTGGTGGTGGCCGTGAACGCGGCGGCCCGCGGCCGGGGCGTGTCGGCGAAGGACCTGGTGAAGGCGGCGCTGTCCGGCCGGGGCGGCGGCAGCGACGACCTCGCCCAGGGCGGCGGCCTGCCGGCGGCCGAGGCGCCGAAGCTGCTGGTCACCGTCGAGAAAACGATCGCCGAGGCGTGATCGCACAGTACGTCGAGTCAGGGCGGACCGGGCCGGTTCGCCCTGACTCTTTGCATGGCGGCTTCTTGCAGGGCGGGGTGAGGCGCGGATGACCGGATCGTTGCCTGGTGTGCGGCTGGGCGTGGACGTCGGGCAGGTCCGGGTCGGCGTGGCCCGCTCGGACCCGCACGGGGTGCTCGCCACCCCGCTGGTCACCCTCGCCCGGGACCTGACCGCCGATGCCGACGCGGTGCCGGCCGACATGGCGGGGCTGGCCGGACTGGTCGCCGAGCACGAAGCGGTCGAGGTGGTCGTGGGCCTTCCGGTCAATCTCGCTGGCCAGCACGGCCCGGCGGCCCGGAATGTGAAGGCGTACGCTGACCAACTGGCTGATGTAATAGCCCCCGTTCCGGTGACGCTCACCGACGAGAGGATGTCGACCGTGGTCGCGTCTCGTAGGCTGGCCGAGCGTGGCGTCCGGGGGAAGCGCCAACGCGCGGTGGTCGACCAGGCCGCCGCGGTCGAGATCCTGCAGAGCTGGCTGGACGCGCAGCGGAGGCGGACGCAATGATCGACGATCTGGACCTCGGGTTCGACGAGCAGGATCGGGGTGAGAAGGGCCGGCACCGGCGCAGCGCGGTGCGCAAACGCCAGGGCAAGTCCTCCGGCGGCGCGGGGAAGACCGTCTTCGCCCTGTTCATGGCCCTCGTCCTGCTCGGCGGCATCGGCGGCGGGGCGTTCTACGGCTTCGACCGGATCCAGAGCTACTTCGTCACCCCGGACTACGACGGCGCCGGCTCGGGCGAGGTGCTGGTCGAGATCAAGCAGGGCGCGCTGATCGCCGACATGGGCGACGCCCTGTACACGGCCGGAGTGATCAAGAGTTCGAAGGCGTTCATCGAGGCCGCCGCGGAGAACTCGCGCAGCAAGAACATCCAGCCCGGCACGTACAAGGTGCGCAAGCAGATGAGCGCCGAGCACGCGCTGGGCATGCTGCTGGACTTGAAGAACAAGGTCACCAACCGGATCACCATCCCCGAGGGCCGTACGGCCAAGAACATCTACAAGCTGCTGTCGGAGAAGACCAAGATCCCGGTCAAGGAGTTCGAGGCCGCCGCGAAGGACCCGGAGGCGCTCGGCGTACCGGACTTCTGGTTCAACCGCACCGACAAGAAGCCGGTGAAGAAGTCGATCGAGGGCTTCCTCTACCCCGACACGTACGAGATCCCGCCGAAGGCCACGGCCGAGAGCATCCTGTCGATGATGGTGGAGAACTTCCTCGCCGTCACGAGCGAGATGAAGTTCGTCGACCGGGTGCAGGAGGAGCGCAAGATCGCGCCGTACGAGGCGCTGATCGTCGCGTCGCTGGCGCAGGCCGAGGCCGGCAACCCCGACGACCTCGGCAAGGTCGCCCGGGTGGCCTACAACCGGGTGTACGGCAACTTCGACTGCGGCTGTCTGGAGATGGACGTCACGGTCAACTACTACCTGGAGCTGACTGGCCAGAAGACCAAGGCGTCGAAGGACATGACCCAGGCCGAGCTGGACAACCCGAAGAACCCGTACAACCGGAAGCTGCCGGGCCTGCCGCCCACCCCGATCGACAACCCGGGCAAGCAGGCGCTGGAGGGCGCGATGGACCCGCCGCCCGGCAAGTGGCTCTTCTTCGTGGCGATCGACGACAAGGGGCACTCCGCGTTCGCGGACACGTACGAGCAGCACCTGCGCAACGAGGCCAAGGCCAAGGAGGCCGGGATCATCTGATATCGGGCGCACAGGTGAGAAGGGCCCCGGTGCTGCTGGTTGCCGCCAGCGGTACCGGGGCCCTTCTCGTTCGGGTGAGAGCAACGCCAATCTCGGGACGGCCTCAGGGCACGTGGTGCACGGGACCACGCAACTTCAGGGAAGTTGCGGCCTCGTGGCCGGGTCGAAGCCACAGTTTCACGGAAAATGCGGCCTGGTCATTCATCGGGCTCGCGCCCACGTGATGAACCTGTCGGTCAGGTCGGGTGGCACGGCCTGGTCGTGGAGCTGGGCGAACTGGTCGCGCGCCTCGGCCATGAGGGTGGCCAGGTAGACGAGGAGCGCGGTGCGGTTGCCCCGGTACTCGCTGAGCAGGGACAGCCGGGCCGGCTGGCAGGGCCACTCCGCGCCGCAGTTTCGGCATCGCCACAGCGGGCGCATGGCGACGTGTGGGATGACGCGGGGCATCAGCGCAGCCTCAGCGCGGTCGCTCGCGCCTCGTCGTCGTTCAGCGGCAGGAACCACAGGAAGCGCGTCACGATCTCGGGCGGCTCCGGGCCCTCGGGCCTGCCGCGCAGGTCTCGGATCGCCTGCCTGGTCAGGCCGACGAAGCTGGGCAGGAGGGCCCGGCGCAGGCTGGAGTCAACCGGCAGGCTCGTCCACGCGAGGCAGGGCCAGGGCTCGCCACACGCCTCGCAGACCCAGTCAGGGCCCGCCGCGCAGTGGTCTTCGAGGGTGAGCCTGGGGACCTGGCGCGGCGGCGTCGAGGTGGGGCGCGGCCCGGTGGGCGTCGGGGCGGGGCGCGGCCCGGTGGCGCGCGACGGCGCCGGGCGCGGCACCCGGTGCGACCTCACTGACGCCCCCTGTTCGCCCGCCACTCCTGAGCCCTCGTCAGCCTGCCGGCGCGGCCCGGGTCGTTGGTCGGGAAGACGGCGGTCGGCTGCGTCATCCACCCCGGCAGGTGTTTCCCCCGTTCCCGCTTCGGTAGCGACGGCACGGCCTTGGGCCGGCACCTGAACCAACGGATACCCACATCGACCTCCTCGGAAAGCTGGAAGGGCCGCCCCGCACGGGGGGAAGGCGGGGCGGCCCGGGACGGAGTCCGCCCCAGCCATCCGGCGTGGAGCAGGTCCGCATGCGTGACAGTCTGGTAAGGACACCACTACTGTCGGAAGGAACTCGCGCTGCTCAGCGCAGGAGTGCAGCCCCCCGCCCCCCGATGTGCAGAGGTGTGCAGAGATGGATCGACTGCCCATGCTGGAGCTGTTCGCCGGGGAGCTGCGCCGCCTGCGCGTGCGCGCCGGCCTCTCGCAGGAGGCGTTGGGCGAGCAGATCAACTACTCGGCGTCGCTGGTGGCTGCGGTCGAGCAGTGTCGACGGCCGCCCCGCGAGGAGTTCACCGAGCGGTGCGACGACGTCCTTCAGTCGGACGGGCTGCTCGGCCGGATACGGGACGCGCTCATCAGGGAGTCCCTGATGCCGTGGTTCCGCGAGTGGGTGACGATCGAGCAGGAGGCCACCGCGCTGCGCAACTTTGAGCCGCTGGTGGTGCCCGGCCTGCTCCAGACCGAGGCGTACGCCCGGGCGTTGAACGAGGGGGCGAGCCAGTTCGTCGGCGACGAGATGGAACAGCAGGTCGCCGCGCGACTCGCCCGGCAGGCGGTGCTCGCCCGGCCCACGCCGCCGCAGCTCGTCGTGGTGCTCGACTACACCGTGCTGGAACGCCCGGTCGGCGGCCCGAAGGTCATGCAGGAGCAGTTGCGGCACCTGCTGGAGGTGGGCCGCCGGCCGAGGGTCCACCTGCACGTGGTGCCGAAGGGGACCGGCGCGTACCCCGGACTGAACGGTGCCTTCGTGATCGCCACCCCACCGGAGGGTGACGACGTCGCGTACCTCGACAACCAGCTGCAGGGAACAATCGTGGAGCGCACGGTGGACGTACACTCGCTGCGGCAGACCTGGGAGTCTGTGCGAGCCGAGGCGATACCCCACGGGGCCACCCTCACGTTGATCTCGGAGGCAGCGGAGTCATGGACCTGACCGGCGCGATCTGGCACAAGAGCACCCGGAGCAGCGGCAACGGTGGCAACTGCGTGGAGGTCGCCGACAACCTGCCCGGCGTCGTCGGCGTCCGCGACAGCAAGGACAGGCAGGGGCCGGTGCTCACCTTCGACCCCGCCTCCTGGAAGGCGTTCGTCGCCTTCGCCCAGCGGCACTGACCAGCAACGCAGAGAAGGCTCCCCAGCGCGAGGCTGAGGGGCCTTCTTTTCGCCGCTCCGTCGAGGCCATGGCTTGTTAGGGTTCGGCGTCGGACGAAGCGTGGATTGGTAGCGACATGAAGCAAGCAAACCGGGCGGCGGTGGTCGGCAAGCCGATCAGCCACTCCCTCTCCCCGGTGATCCACAACGCCGGCTACGCCGCCGCCGGCCTGTCCGGCTGGTCGTACACGAGGATCGAGTGCGCGGAGGCCGAGCTGCCGGCCCTGGTCGGCGGCCTCGGCCCCGAGTGGGCCGGGCTGTCGGTGACCATGCCGGGCAAGGAGGCGGCGCTCGCGGTGGCCGACGCGGTCTCGCCGGTCGCCGCCGCCGTCGGCGCCGCCAACACGCTGGTACGCCGGCCCGACGGCTCCTGGTACGCGGACAACACCGACGTCACCGGGATGGTCGACGTGCTCACCGCGGCCGGCTGCGCGGCCGGCGCCACGGTGACCGTGCTCGGCGCCGGCGGCACCGCCCGGGCGGCGGTCGCCGCGGCGGCCCGGCTCGGCGCGGCCGAGGTGACCGTGGTGGCCCGCCGACCCGAGGCGATCGAGGACCTGCGCCCGGTGGCCGAGGCGGCCGGCGTGCCGCTCGCCGGCGCGCCCTGGGACGGGAACCCGGCGCACGCCCGGGCCGACGTGGTGATCTCCACCGTGCCGAAGGGCGTGGCCGACCCGCTCGCGGAGAACTTCGACTGGCGGCCGGATTCGGTCTTCTTCGACGTGGTCTACGACCCGTGGCCCACGCCGCTGGCCACGGCGGCGCTCGCGGCCGGCTGCCGGGTGGTCTCCGGTCTGGACCTGCTGCTGGCCCAGGCGGTCGGCCAGTTCGAGCACTTCACCGGCGTCCGCGCCCCGGTGGGGGAGATGGCGGCGGCGCTGTCGGCCGCCGTCGGACTGCCGGTGCGCGCGACCCGCCCGGCGGGGTAGTTCCGCGACGCCGAGCACACCGGCCCGCGCAGGGTGAACCCGTCGCAAGATCATTCTCTGTACACCTGAGCGTGGGCTGATCGTCGCCACCCGGCACACCGAAGCCCCTAGCGTCGGTGACCATGTCGACCCTCACCCATCTCGTCGGGCGCCCCGGCCGGGCCGTCGCCGCACTCGCGGCGGCGGCCACGACCCTGGGCGCGTTCGCCGTCGTCCCGACCCCCACCCCCGCCGCCGCCGAGCCGGGGGCCGTCGTCGTCGCCGAGGACTTCTCCGCCGGTACGCTGCCCGCCGGCTGGCGGGCGATCGACGGCGAGTGGACGGTGCGCGACGGCCGGCTGTACGGCACGGCCACCAGCGGCACCAGGAAGATCACCTTCGGCCGGCACCTGACCGACTTCCGGTTCGAGGCGACGGTGCGGTTCGAGACCGTCGCCGAGCCGACCCGCTGGACGGCGCTCGGCCTGGACGTGCCCGCCGACGGCCGTACCCCGTGGTGGATCGCCACCATGCGCAGCGGCACCACGGCCGCCAACGGGCTGGAGTTCGCCCAGCTCACCCCCGCCAACGCGTGGAACGTCACCAACACGGCCGCCGCGCCGTACGCGGCGGGCACCGGCCGGGACATGAAGGTCGCCGTGGAGGTGCACGGCAACCAGGCCCGGTGGTTCCTCGACGGCCGCCAGTTGCTGCGCACCAGCAGCCTCGCCCGGTCCACCGACGGCGGGCAGGCGCTGGTGGTCAACGGCGCCAGCGTCTCGTTCGACGACGTCCGGGTCACCGAGCTGGCGCCGAACGGCTACCTGCGGCCGGAGGGCGCCCCGATGACCGTGGTCGCGCACCGCGGCGCGTCCGCCGCCGCCCCGGAGAACACCCTCGTCGCACAGGAGATCGCCCGCCGGGCCGGGGCCGACTTCGTCGAGAACGACGTCCAGCCGAGTCGGGACGGGGTGCCGTTCGTGCTGCACGACGCGACCGTGAACCGGACCACCGACGGCACGGGTGCCGTACGGGACCTGACCGCCGCCCAGCTCGGGGCGCTCGACGCCGGCTCCTGGTTCGCCCCGCAGTACGCGGGCGCACGGCTGCCGACCCTGGCCGAGCAGCTCGCCGACCTGCGCGCCCGGGGCGGCAACCTGCTGCTGGAGATCAAGGGCCGGCACAGCCGGGACGAGGTGGCCCGGATCGTCGAGGTGATCCGCGCCGAGCGGATGACGAGCCGCGTCTTCGTGCAGAGCTTCGAGGTCGACGCCCTGCGCTACACCCGGGAGCTCGCCCCCGAGCTGCCCCTCGGGCTGCTCCGCAGCGGCCTGGACGCCGACCCCGTGGCCGTCGCCCGCGACCTGGGCCTGACCGCGTACAACCCGACCGGGACGGCGCTGCTCGCCCGGCCGGCCGTCGTGGCGGACCTGCACGCCGCCGGCGTCGCCGTCTTCGCCTGGACGGTCGACTCGCCCGCCCAGTGGCAGCAGCTGGAGCGGATCGGCACCGACGGGATCATCACCAACCGGCCGGCGGAGCTGGTCGGCTGGAACGCGGCCGGCCAGCTCGGTGCCGCCGCCCCCACCGTGTCGATCGCCGCTCCCGCCGACGGCGCGCAGCTCGACCGGGCGCAGCGTCCCGTGCTCGCCGTGCCGGCCGCCGACGCCGACACCGTCGAGGTCACCCTCGACGGGGCGCCGGTCCCCGCGGGGCAGCCCCTCGACCTGACCGGGCTGGCCGCCGGCACGCACCGGCTCAAGGCGGTGGCGACCGGCCCCAAGGGCACGGCGACCGCCGAGGCCACGTTCACCGTCACGGTGACCCCGGCCGGGCTGGGCCACCTCGTGCTCACCTCCGGCGCCGAGGAGCAGGCGCTCACCGTGCTCGCCGCCCACCTGGTGCAGGGCCGGTACGCCGAGCTGGCCCGGTACGCCGACCAGCAGGCGGGGCACCTGGTGCCGGCCGAGGCGGCCCGGACGATCGCCGCCGACGCCCGTACGCTCGCCGGGAACTGACCCGCGGGGTGCGGGCCGTCCAGCGGCGGCCCGCACCCGCGCCCGGCCGGTGTCGCGCGCCCGGCCAGGCGCGCAGGGCCAGGATCTCGGAGCGGCGCGCGCGACACCGTCCGCTACGCGGGACGCGGCGGGCGGCGCGTCGGGGGGCGACGCGGTCGTGACAGACTTGCCGACGTGTTGCGCTGGCTGACTGCAGGTGAATCGCACGGTCCCGCCCTCGTCGCGATGCTGGAGGGCGTACCCGCCGGGATCGAGGTGACCAGCGGCGAGATCGCCGACGAGCTGGCCCGCCGCCGGCTCGGCTACGGCCGGGGCGCCCGGATGTCGTTCGAGCGGGACGAGGTCGAGATCATCGGCGGGCTCCGGCACGGACTGACCCTGGGCAGCCCCGTCGCCATCCGCGTCGGTAACTCCGAGTGGCCGAAGTGGCAGACCGTCATGGCCGCCGACCCGGTGGACCCGGAGGAACTGGCCCGGCAGGCCCGCAACGCGCCGCTGACCCGCCCGCGTCCGGGCCACGCCGACCTGGCCGGCATGCAGAAGTACGGCCACACCGACGCCCGGCCGATCCTGGAGCGGGCCAGCGCGCGGGAGACCGCCGCCCGGGTCGCCGTCGGCACGGTGGCGAAGGCCCTCGTCCGGCAGGCGCTCGGCATCGAGATCGTCTCGCACGTGGTGGAGCTGGGCCCGGTCGCCGCGAAGCCGGGGCTGCGCCCGAGGCCGGAGGACGCCGCGCGGATCGACGCCGACCCGCTGCGCTGCCTCGACCCGGACGCCAGCGCCCGGATGGTCGCCGAGGTCGACGCCGCGAAGAAGGCCGCCGACACCCTCGGCGGCGTGGTCGAGGTGCTGGCGTACGGGGTGCCTCCGGGCCTGGGCAGCCACGTCCAGTGGGACCGCAAGCTCGACGCCCGGCTCGCCACCGCGCTGATGTCGATCCAGGCGATCAAGGGCGTGGAGATCGGCGACGGCTGGCAGCAGGCCCGCTCGCGCGGCTCCGAGGCGCACGACGAGATCGTGCCCACCGCCACGGGCGTACGCCGGGTGACCGACCGGGCCGGTGGCCTGGAGGGCGGCATCACCACCGGCGAGCCGCTGCGCGTGAAGGCGGCCATGAAGCCGATCTCGTCGCTGAACCGGGCCCTGGCCACGGTCGACGTGACCACCGGGGAGCCGGCGACGGCGATCAACCAGCGCTCGGACGTCTGCGCCGTGCCGGCCGCCGCGGTGGTCGCCGAGGCGATGGTGGCGCTGGTGCTCGCCGAGGCCGCCACCGAGAAGTTCGGCGGCGACTCGGTGGCCGAGATGCGCCGCAACCTGGCGGGCTACCTCGACTCGCTGGTCATCCGGTGAGCGAGAACACGGTGACGCGGCCGGTGTGCGTCCTGGTGGGGTCGCCGGGCTCCGGCAAGACGACCGTCGGGCAGGCGCTCGCCGAACTGCTCGGCGTGGAGTTCCGCGACACAGACCAGGACATCGAGCGGCTGGCCGGCAAGCCGATCCCGGAGATCTTCGTCGACGAGGGCGAGGCGCACTTCCGTACGCTCGAACGGGCCGCCACGGCCGCGGCGCTGGCCTCCTGCGCCGGGGTGCTGGCCCTCGGCGGCGGCGCGGTGCTCGCGGAGGAGAACCGCGCCGCCCTGGTCGGGCACACCGTGGTGCACCTGAGCGTCGAGCTGCCCGACGCGGTCAAGCGGGTCGGGCTGGGCGCCGGCCGTCCGCTGCTGGCGATCAACCCGCGGGCGACGCTCAGGCACCTGATGGAGCAGCGTCGCCCGCTGTACGCCGAGGTGGCGACCGTGACCGTGGTCACCGACGGGCGGACGCCGGAGGAGATCGCGGCCGAGATCGCCGCCCTGCTCAAGCCCTGACCGCCGACGGCCAACCACCCTATGGACAGGCGACCGTCCGGGGGTGGGTGCTGGGCTAGGGTGGCGGGCGATGAACGAGGTGACTACCCGCATCCCCGTCGGCGGCGAGCGGCCGTACGACGTGCTGGTGGGACGGGATCTGATCGACGCCCTGCCGTCGCTGCTGCCCGGCGCGGCCCGGGTGGCGGTGCTGCACGCGCCGCCGCTCAAGGCGCTGGCCGACGCGATCGGCGAGCGGCTGACCGCCGCCGGGATGGCGCCGCTGGTCGTGGAGGTGCCGGACGCCGAGGCGGGCAAGGCGATCGAGGTGGCCGCCGCGTGCTGGGACCGGCTCGGCGAGGCGGGGTTCACCCGGACCGACGCCGTCGTCGGGGTCGGCGGGGGCGCCGTCACCGACCTGGCCGGCTTTGTCGCGGCCTGCTGGCTGCGCGGGGTGCGCTGGGTGCCGGTGGCGACCTCGCTGCTCGGCATGGTCGACGCGGCGGTCGGCGGCAAGACCGGGATCAACACGACGGCCGGGAAGAACCTGGTCGGCGCCTTCCACCCGCCCGCCGGGGTGCTCTGCGACCTCACGGTGCTGGACAGCCTCCCGCCGGTGGACCTGGTCGCCGGGCTGGCCGAGGTGGTCAAGTGCGGGTTCATCGCCGACCCGGTGATCCTCGACCTGGTGGAGCGGGACCCGGCGGCGGCCACCGACCCGCGCGGCCCGGTGGTCCGGGAGCTGATCGAGCGGGCGATCCGGGTCAAGGCGGACGTGGTCTCCAGCGACCTGCGCGAGTCCGGGGTGCGCGAGGTGCTCAACTACGGCCACACCCTGGCCCACGCGATCGAGAAGGTGGAGGGGTACCGCTGGCGGCACGGGCACGCCGTGGCCGTCGGCACGGTGTACGTGGGGACGCTGGGCCGGCTGGCCGGCCGGCTGGACGCGGCCACGGCCGAGCGGCACCGCAGCGTGCTGGCGGCGCTCGGGTTGCCCACGAGCTACCGGGCCGACGCCTGGCCGGCGCTGCTGGCCACGATGCGGGTGGACAAGAAGACCCGGGGCTCGAAGCTGCGGTTCGTGGTGCTGGACGGCCTCGCCCGCCCGACGATCCTGGAGGGCCCCGACGAGGAGCTGCTGCACCGGGCCTATCGGGAGGTCGCCTCGTGAGGGTGTACGTGTTGAACGGGGTCAACCTGGGCCGGCTGGGCACCCGGCAGGTCGACGTCTACGGGCTGACCAGCTACACCGATCTGGTGACCATGTGCGTGGAGACCGGCCGGGAGCTGGGGCTGGACGTGGTGGTCCGGCAGACCGACGCGGAGCACGAGCTGGTGGGCTGGCTGCACGCGGCGGCCGACGAGCAGGCGGCGGTGGTGCTCAACCCGGCGGCCTGGTCGCACTACTCGATCGCCGTGCGGGACGCCTGCGCCCTGCTGCGCGGTCCGCTGGTCGAGGTGCACATCTCCAACATCCACGCCCGCGAGGAGTTCCGGCACCACTCGGTGGTCTCCGCGGTGGCGACCGGGGTGATCTGCGGGCTGGGCGTGGACGGCTACCGGCTGGCTCTGCACCATCTGGCCCATCGCCTCGGTGCCCGCGCCTGAGCGCTCGGCGGGTTTCCAGCGTCCGGCCGCTGTCTGGCCGTCGGATGTCTGGCCTGTCGTGCCCTGGCCTGTGGGGTGTCCTGGCCGGTGCGGTGCGGTGCGGTGCGGTGGCCGGTGCGGTGCCCTGGCCCGCGCGGTGCCGTGGCCGGTGCGGTGTCCTGGACGTCCCACGAGGACTCGTTGCCGCCGACCCCACCGTAACTGCTTGTAGCCGGGCGAGTCGGTCACGGTCTGCGACCGTGGGTCCGCAACCCCGTGGGCGATCCTTGACGCTTTGCTCTGCACTCATATCCGCAACACGTCCCTGACCTGCGACCAACGGTCTTCCTGTTCGATTTGGCCGAAACAGGAGCGATCACGATGAGTGGTTGTCGCGTCGGTGGGTGCAGAGCAAAGGGGCGGGACCGGGGGTGGGTGACTCCCGCTCTGACAACTCTTCGTGACTGTTCGCCACGGTGGTCCGCCCGCCCGCGCGGGGAGTGCGGCGACGGAGCGCCCGCGGTACGGGGCCGGCTGTCCGCGCGGCGCCAGGCCCCCGGCGCCAGGCCCCCGGCGCCAGGCCCCCGC
>NZ_JBDPMC010000079.1:0-27421 GCF_039871625.1 Micromonospora sp. B11E3
ACCTGCTCGATGACCAGCGAAGACAGCCCGGGGAATACCGACTTGATCACGTCACACCGAAGTCATGATTACCCACGACACCGGCTACTCAGGACGGTACTCACCACCGTTTCTGCGCCAGAGCCGAGATGCTGACCCATCCCGACCACAGCACCGCGCTGGCCGACCTGCCCTGACCACATCCTGACTACATCCTCAGAGATATGCGTTGACGAATCTGGGAACCCGGACCGTAGCCGTCCTCGGCGGCACCGGTCCGCAGGGGCGTGGGCTGGCGCGCCGGTTCGCCGCCGCCGGCCTGCCGGTGGTGCTCGGCAGCCGCAACGCGGAGCGGGCGCAGGCAGCCGCGAAGGACCTCGCATCCGCGACGGGCGGGCAGGTGGAGGGAGCCGCCAACCACGAGGCGGCTCGTATCGGCGAGATCGTCATCGTGGCGGTGCCGTGGGAGGGACACGGGGAACTCCTCAGCGAGCTGGCGCCGGTCCTGGCGGGGAAGCTGGTCGTGGACTGCGTCAACCCGCTCGGGTTCGACGGCAAGGGTGCGTTCGCGCATCGCGTACCGGAGGGCTCGGCGGCCGAACAGGCCGCGGCCCTGCTGCCCGAGAGCCGGGTCGTCGCGGCCTTTCATCATGTCAGCGCCGTGCTGCTCGACGACCCGACGGTCGAGTTCGTCGACGGTGACGTGCTGGTGCTCGGTGACGACCGCGACGCCACCGAGCTTGTCCAGCAACTCGCCGCCACGATTCCCGGCATGCGGGGCATCTACGGCGGCCGGCTGCGCAACTCGCACCAGGTCGAGGCGTTCACCGCCAACCTGATCAGCATCAACCGGCGCTACAAGGCGCATGCCGGCCTGCGCGTCACCGACATCTGAGTCCTCCGTTCTGTCCGGACATCGGCGGTACTGCAGGGTCGCGCCCCGATGGAGTGCGCAAGCTTGCAGTACCGCTGGTATGGAGACGAGCCATCACGACTACAGTTTCGGAGTTCGTAGATTAGCCTCCCCTGTTCGTGCGCCCAGCGGACCTAGAGGTGAGTGTGTAGCTCGTCTGTAGTCGTAAGCTCGTCGTCGCCTGCCGGTGTGAGTCCGGTCCGGGTAGCTGCCAGGAGGCCCGGTAGCAGGCTGGCGGCTCGGTCTGGAAACGGGTCGGGTCGAAGCCCAGCGTCGAAAGCCCTCATTCCTGAAGGAGTGGGCGTCTGAATCTGGCCGGTTTCGCCGCGATGACCCAACCCGCCGTCGTGGACCTGACCGCCGGCAAGGTGTGGACCTTCCGTGGCACCCGGTTGTGGGGTTACGCCTACAACTCGCTCATCAAACAGAAGTACGCGACGTACCTTCCGGAACCGTCCGCTGCGCCCAGCTGACGTCGGCGTTGCCATGCGCACTGGTGGAGCGAAATTCCTCTACCAGTGCGCAGTTGCTCGCCGGGACGAATGTCGGCGGCCGGTGGACAGAGGCTCTGATCCACTTGTTGTGAGGCCGAATCCAGCCGGTCACGGCGGGTAGCTGATGATCGGCGATTGTGGTCGGGCCTGGCCAGGGTCACGGTGAGCACCGATCCGGACGGTGATGCCGAACTGGTGGCCCTGGTCGAGCAACACCTGGGGCAGCGGGCCTCGGTGCTGGAGGGCTTCGGCGGCTACGGTGCCGTGGCGCCCGGCTGGTCGATCACGCCCTCCGCCTCGGCCTTCGGGGAGCCGCCGTACGTGACTACGGCGACGGCGTCGACGAGGGCGGTGCGGTTGGCCAGGGGTACGAGGGATGCTGCAGATGAGGCTGTCTTCGCGCACCGCAACCGGACCGGGCGGGGCAGCTATCAGGCGTCATTCGTTCTGGTGCAGGAAGGGGCTGGCGGATCGGCTCGGTGGCGACGGGCGGGGAGCTGAGCCGGATGTGCTCGCCGGGGGCACGACTGCGTGATGCTCGAACTGGTGTTCGCTGCCATGCGCTCGGTGAGCCAGCCGTCGAACTGTGAGCTCGGTTGCGCCCGCCGGCGTGAAAACAACAAAGGCAAGGAGGAGAACTCCTTGCCACTATTAACATATACCGCACCCCCGGGCTTGTGGCAAGACCCCGGTCGTGGCGCACAATCGTCGGCCGAGCGTAGGAATCGGCACCCCATGGGGGAATGCGTGTTTGATGTGATCATCGCCGGAGGCGGGCCGACCGGCATGATGCTGGCGAGCGAATTGCGTCTGCAGGGCGTCAACGTGCTCGTGCTGGAGAAGGAGGCCGAGCTGCCGCCGTTCGTGCGGTCGCTCGGGCTGCACGTGCGCAGTGTCGAGGTGATGGATCAGCGGGGACTGTTGGAGCGGTTCCTCGAGAACGGCAAGCAGTATCCGATCCGTCCCGGCGGCGTCCGGGGATTCTTCGCGGGCATCGAAAAGCCCGCTCCCACCGGGCTGGACACCGCCCACGGATACGTGCTCGGCATTCCGCAGACGCTCACCGACCGGCTGCTCGCCGAGCACGCGGCCGAAGTCGGAGCCGAGATCCGCCGCGGCTGTGCAGTGGTCGGGCTGGAGCAGGACGACAACGGTGTGACCGTCCACGTTGGAAATGGGACTGCCACGCCGTTGCGGGCGCGGTTTGTCGTCGGCTGCGACGGTGGGCGCAGTACGGTTCGGAGACTCCTCGGGGTCGGATTTTCCGGTGAGCCGTCGAGAATCGACACGCTGCTGGGCGAGATGGAGGTGACGGCGTCCCCGAACGACATCACCGAAATGATGACCGAGGTGCGCAAGACCGAGAAGCGGTTCGGGATCGGGCCGTCGGACAAGCCGGGGGTGTTCCGGGTGGTCGTGCCGGCGGCGGGCGTGGTCGAAGACCGTTCGGTGCCGCCGATGCTTGAGGAGTTCAAGCAGCAGCTGCGCAGGTACGCCGGCACCGACTTCGGCGTGCACTCCCCCCGCTGGCTGTCGCGCTTCGGAGACGCGACCCGCCAGGCCGAGCGCTACCGGGCCGGACGGGTGTTTCTGGCCGGGGACGCCGCGCACGTCCACCCGCCGATGGGCGGGCAGGGGCTCAATCTTGGGATCCAGGACTCGTTCAACCTGGGTTGGAAGCTGGCGGCGGCCGTCAACGGCTGGGCGCCGGACGACCTGCTGGACAGCTACGAGTCCGAGCGGCATCCGGTGGCCGCGGACGTGCTCAACAACACCCGTGCACAGATGCACCTGACGGCCAACGAGCCCGGGCCGCAGGCGGTTCGGCGGTTGTTGGCGCAGCTGATGGACTTCAACGACGTCAACCGGTTCCTGATCGAGAAGATCACGGCGATCAGCATCCGGTACGACTTCGGCGAGGGCCATGCCCTGCTCGGGCGGCGGCTGCGCGACGTCCAGCTGAAGCGTGGGCGCCTGTTCGAGCTGATGCGCACCGGCAGCGGACTGCTGCTCGACCAGACGGGGCGGCTTGCGGTGGACGGCTGGGCCGACCGGGTCGACCACGTCGCCGACATCAGCGAAGAGCTGGACGTGCCGGCGGTACTGCTCCGGCCGGACGGGCACGTCGCGTGGGTCGGCGAGGATCAGCACACGCTCGAGGTCGCGCTGGCCGGGTGGTTCGGCGCCGCAGGAGCCCTACGGCCGGGTGAGGGCGACCCGGTACGGGCCACCGACGCAGCCGGGCTCGTCACCGAGTTCACCTATGACGGCCTCGGGCGCGCGCGCACGAAAACCGTCAAGGCCGAGGCGCCCGTCGGCGACCTGAGCACCACCTACACCTACGATCCGGCCGGGCAGGTCGTCGAACAGCTCGACCCGCCGGTGCTCAACCAGGTGACGGGTGCGATCCACACGGCCAGGACGTCCACGACGTACGACGCCGACGGCAACGTCACCTACCGCAAGATCGAGGACACCACCGGCGGGGGTCGAAGACGTTCACCTACGACGCCCGCAACCAGCTACTGACCCAGAACGACGGCTCGTCGTATCTCTACACCGCGCGTGGCACGTTGAAGCGCACCATGGGCGGGGTCGGACACCCAGACCGACGCGTTCGGCCAGGTGCGGTCCCAGCAGGCGGTCGGGGGCGTCACCACCAGCTACGACTATGACGCGCTGGGCCGGGCGATCAAGCCAGGCTTTACGTACACCGGTCTGGTAACCACCTGGCCGGCTTGGCGACCTCCTCCGCCCCGGAGACCTGATTCAGGAAACCTGACCGAAGGATCACGTCAGACCCCACGAGCGCGCCATCCACGGGTCTGGACATTTCTCGCTGACTGGATGGACGTGAGGACTTCCCGATGCCACCCGGCCGAGCCGGATAGAATCCGGCCAACCGGTACGAAACCGAAGCTTTCGAGCGGGCGTACTGTCAGACTGGCGCGGTGACGGAGGAACGACCGCCGGCTGGAGGTGACGGGGGGAAGACCGCAGGGCGCAAGCCGGTACGCGAATACCTGCGCGACGCCGTCGCCAGCCCGCACGGCCACCGAGGAGCTCTTCTTCGACCTGGTCTTCGTGTTCGCCTTCGTCCAGCTCGGCACGCTGATCCTGAGCGACTACACCCCTCAGGGCGTGCTTCGCGGAATGCTCGTGCTGGCCCTGCTCTGGTGGTCCTGGGGCGCTTTCGCGTGGCTGAGCAACAACCTGCAGGCCAGCTTCGGGGTGATGCGGTTCGGGTTGTTCGTGGTCACCGGGATCACCTTCGTGATGGCGCTGTCGACCCTCGTCGCGTTCACCGACCGGCCCGGCGGGTTGTACGGCCCGCTCGTCTTCCCCACCTGCTATTTCCTCGTGCGGTCGCTGCACCTGGCGCTGTACGCGTACGCCGTCTCGGCTCAGCGCCTGGTCCGGCACATCGTGGTGCCCGCAGTGCCGATGATCGCCAGCACCGCCCTGCTCGTCTGCGCCGCGCTCGTGCCGCACCGGCTCCTCACCGACCAGCGACAGGTCGCCATCGCCGTGACCCTCCTCTGGCTGCTGGCGGTGCTCGTGGACTACGTGGGTAGCTTCACGTTGCCCGTCTGGGAGATCGGCATCTTCTCCGCCCGGCACTGGTGCGAGCGGTACGGGTTGATCCTGATCGTGGCCGTGGGCGAGAACATCATCTCGATCGGAACGTCCAGCTCCGACGTGTCGATCAGCTGGCGGCTCCTGTTCGCCGTCATGCTTGCCATGACCGTCACGGGGGCGCTGCTCTGGACCTACTTCGACGTGGTCGCGCTCATCGGTGAGCAGGTCCTCGAGCGGGCCGACGCGAAGACCAGGTTCGCCCTCGCCCGGGACGCCTACAGCTACCTGCACCTTCCCATGGTCGCCGGCATCCTCCTGCCGGCCCTCGGAATACGCGAGCTGGTCAAGAACGTCGGCCGCATCGAAGGACATCACCCCGATGAATCGCTCTCCGCCATCGGTCTCTTCGGCCTCTACGGGGGGTTGGCCCTCTTCCTCCTGGCCAACGTCGCCTACCAGCTGCGAATCGCCCGCACGATCAGGACGATCATCTGGACCAGGGTGGCCGCCGTGCTGGTGCTGGCCGCACTCGTCCCCGTCGCACGGCGGATGTCGGCGATGGGCGCGCTGGGCCTGCTGGCGGCCGTCTCTTTCACCCTGATCGTCGTGGAGGTCATCGTGGCCGACGGGCAGCGCCGCCGCCTGCGCGAGTCGGGCCTGGCCAACCGGATGCAGGCCTGAGGAGCCTGCAACGCAGCCGGTCACCGCGACAACCGCCAGCGCGACCTCGTTCGGCTACGACCTGGCCGGCACCTGACCCGGTGCACCGGCGGCCCGGGGCAACGCCTTCCGGGCGACGTACTACTCGTGGGGCTGCCCGAGTCGCGCATCGAACCGCGACGGGGGACCCGAACGGGGTCGACGACAGTCAGGAAACCTGCCAGAGGCATATGTTGCCGTGCTCGGAGCAGGGGAGAGGCCGGCTTCGACGGCGCCAACGTGCCGAGCCTCTGATACAGACGTCGCGGCGGCTCCCAGGCACAACCCGGGAGCCGCCGCGTTGAGGAATTACGCCAGCCTCAGTCGGGCCGCACCGCCAGCGTCAGCAGTTGGCCTGGTACAGGGCGAGGCCCTGCTGGTAACTCGTGAAGTAGCGGCTCGCCAGGCTGCCGTAGAAGGCGCGGGCTGCCGGGTCCCTGGTGCTGAGCTGCAACATGCTGTATTTGAGGTACATGTTGTAGTCGCTGGTGTACCGCGCCTGGAGGTCGGCGCAATACGTGCTGGTCACGGTCGTGGCCGCGTCGGCCGCGTGGGCCGGTCCGTCGACCGCAGGGTTGGTCGACAGGTGGACGACACCCGGCTGTCGCTCCACCCTCGGGTGGACCCACGGTGGCCGCCCGGGCTCGGGACGAGCAACCACAGGGCGGGCACTTTCCTGGTTCGGTCAACGCCGACGCAGTGACTCCACCGACCGGCCAGGACGCCGGCCACCTGTGGGCTCTGGTCTACGATTCGTTGCCGGCTCGATCGGTGCCGGCTCCCCTCCTGCGCTCGGCGGCCCGAGCAGTGCGACGACCGCTGCCACGATCGTCTCGATGGCCGGAGCTCCATCGTCTGAGGTGTCGATCTCGACGACGGCCTCGACGCCCTCCGGCGGCTCGAAGATCGACCGCTTCATCTCACCCCGCTGGAACAGGGACAGAAGCTGCTGGTCGATGGCCCCGCCGTCGGCCGCCCGAGCACCGAGTCGCCGGCCGATGACCGCCTCCCGGGCGACGACGTGCACAGCCAGCACCCGGGCGCCACCGGTCAGCAGCACGCCCAGCAACTCGTGGGACAACACCGAGGACTC
Organism: Micromonospora sp. B11E3; assembly: GCF_039871625.1. Classification (NCBI taxonomy): domain Bacteria; kingdom Bacillati; phylum Actinomycetota; class Actinomycetes; order Micromonosporales; family Micromonosporaceae; genus Micromonospora; species Micromonospora sp. B11E3. The sequence continues at coordinate 6,758 of NZ_JBDPMC010000079.1, forward strand.
CACGACGAAGCTCACCCCCGCGGCCGCGAGCAGCCGGACCGCGTCGACCATCACGACCTCGGCCCGGAGGCTGACGGGACCACCGGCGACGTGGAAGTCCCGGCCGAGCCGGACCCGGCCGTCCTCGGCGACGGAGGCGCAGGACAGCCCGAGACCTGTCTTGATCTCGTCGCGGGTCAGGAACGGGATACCCAAGCGGCCGGCCGTCGCAGCGGCGACGGTGGTCTTCCCAGCCCCCGGACACCCGCACACGGCGACCACCACGGGCCGTTCCCTCACCACCATCCGCCGATCCTGGCAGACCAGCGGACACGCTGTCGACGCGCCCAGCGCGTGAACCGGTTGAGGGCGCTCTTCCAAGCTGAGGGTGCTCGTTCGGTCGGCTCGCGCTCCGCCAGGTAGCGTGCTCGGCGACCAGGTGAGCGCGGGTGAGCTCGGCCAGGAGCATCCGGGTCTGTCTGGCCGCCAGCCCGGACAGGCTGGCCGCCGCCGACGCCCCGATGTCCGGTGCCGGGTGCAGCCCGAGCAGCCGGAACAACCGGGCCGCGGGCGGGCTGAGCGAGCGGTACGACCAGGAGAAGACGTTGCGTACGTCGGTGTCCGGGTCCCCGGCGCCGAGCACGTCGAGGTGGTCCACCCGCAGTTCGTCGGCCAGCCGGGCCAGCGGGAAGTTCGGGTTGACCGCGGCCCGGGCGGCGACGAGCGCGAGCGCCAGGGGGAGCCGGGCGCATTGGGCGGCGATCTCGTCGACCGCGGCGGGTTCGGCGTCCGTCCGCTCGGCGCCCAGCCGGCGCGCCAGCATCCACCGGGCCTCGTCGGGGGAGAGCAGCCCGACCGTCACCAGATGCGCGCCCTCCGCCGCGACCAGGCCGGCGAGCTGGCTCCGGCTGGTGACCAGCACGAGGCAGCCGCCCGCGCCGGGCAGCAACGGGCGGACCTGGGCGGCGTCGGCGGCGTTGTCGAGCAGGATCAGCAGGCGCCGGCCGGCGGCCAGCGTCCACTTCTCGACCAGCGTCGACGCCGGCTACCGGGTGGCCGTCGCCTGGGACACGGACACCGGCGCGGTGGTCGTGATGGTCGCGCCGAGCTGCGTCTACCCGTCCCGGTGTTTCCACCACCTTCCCCTGAGCGACCACGAAGGGCCGACATACGACGTGGCGCTCGGCGTGTCCATCGAGGTCAAGCCGTCGGCCCGGGGGTTGAAGTTCGACGTGGAAGCAGGAAGTAGCAGCCAGTTGTTCGCGCCCATCGACATCGGCATGGAGGTGTCTTTCGACAGCAGGGGAACGTCCACGGTCCGCGTCACCGGAAACGCCTATCCGAGCGTGGAGGCGGTCCAGTACAACCACCACGGTGAGCCGAAGTTCCTGGCCAGGTCTCGCCAGTCGGCAGGCGGCCCGGGGCCCGGCCTCCAGGACCACCTCCCCGGCCAGCGCGACGAGACGTACGTCAACGGCTACGGCCCGCACGACCACTCGGACAAGATCACGACCTTCAAACACCAGTTGTGCCGCGAGATCCCGATGTCGCCGATGTGTCTGCAGAAGAAGTAGCACCGGACCGAACCACCGCCCTGGCGGCCACCGGACCGAGCTGCTGGAAGGCGTGTCGCTTCTGCTCGCTGCTCGGAGCCGCCTTGACCTGGGCGAACAGCGACTTGATCTCGTTATGTTGGCTGAGTAGCAGGTCGATGACGTCCTGCTTCTGTGCTGCTGCGGTCACGGTGGACCTCCCGGTTGTCGAAACTGGGGACGGTGGGGAGGTACCCGGCGGAAAACGTATGCGACGGTCACGATCGCGGGTGCTGGACCTGCCGGGCCCGGCGGCCGGGCGGGCGACAACCGGGCGACGGCAGCTCCGTACGGGCCTGGGGTCAGTGCACGGACTGCAACACCCGGTAGGCGTGCGCAGGGTCGGTGGTGAAGGGCGTCGCCTGCTGGTCGAGCTTGCGGAAGCCGTCGAGCAGTTCGCGCGACTCGACCTCGCTGAGCTCGTTGTCAGCCTGCTGATCACGGCTGAGCCCGCGCTCGAGCCAGCGGACGATGTCGTGCCAGCTGTGCCAGTCACCGCGCCGGTAGACCACCTCGACGTCCGACTGCTGGTAGTCCATCGCTGTCTCCCCTCACTGTCGGTACCTGCCGCTCCGCCTACCCCGTCCGTCGCGAGACCAACGCGGACGACCGCGAGGTGATGGCCCCGCACGCCACATCCACCACTGCCGGGCGCCGTCACCCCAGCAAATCGTGGAACCCCGCACGCGACCAGAGCCGGTGGAGGTAGACAGGGTGGGTAAACGCGGCCGGCGGGGGTGCCATGGGAATCCGAGAGACGTTCCTACCCTGGCCCGTCTTCCGGCAGGCATGGTCCGTCATCGGCGCGGGGGACCGCCTCGCGCGGGGCGCCGCGGCCCGCTCCCGGCGCACCGACCGGCTGGAGCCGCGTACGACCACCGCGGACCGGGTGGTCGGCAGCGTATGCCCGTACTGCGCGGTGGGCTGCGGGCAGTTGGTCTACGTCAAGGACGAGCAGGTCGTCCAGATCGAGGGGGACCCGGCGTCGCCGGTCAGCCGGGGCAGGCTATGCCCGAAGGGCGCCGCGACCAAGCAGCTCGTCACCAACCCGCTGCGCCAGACGCGGGTGCGTTACCGCCGGCCGCACGGCACGGACTGGGAGGATCTCGACCTCGACAGAGCGATGGACATGATCGCCGACCGGGTCATCGCGACCCGGGCGCGAACGTGGACCGATCGGGACGAGCAGGGCCGGCGGCTGCGGCGGACGATGGGCATCGCGGCCCTCGGCGGTGCGACGCTGGACAACGAGGAGAACTACCTGATCAAGAAGCTCGGCACCGCCCTCGGCGCGGTGCAGATCGAGAATCAGGCCCGTATTTGACACTCCTCCACCGTTCCCGGTCTGGGAACCTCGTTCGGCCGCGGCGGCGCCACCACCTTCCAACAGGACCTGCAGAACTCCGACTGCATCGTCCTGCAGGGCTCGAACATGGCCGAGTGCCACCCGGTGGGCTTCCAGTGGGTCATGGAGGCGAAGGCGCGCGGTGCCACGCTCATTCACATCGACCCGCGGCTGACCCGCACCGGGGCGCTGGCGGACCTGCACGTGCCGATCCGGGCCGGCACCGACATCGCCCTCCTGGGCGGCCTGATCAACCACGTGCTCAGCAACGGCCTCGAGTTCCGTGAGTACGTGGTCAACTACACGAACGCGGCGACGATCGTCAGCGAGGGGTTCCAGGACACCGAGGACCTCGACGGTCTCTTCTCCGGCTGGCGGGACGACACGTCGAGCTACTCCACCGACAGCTGGCAGTACGAGGGCGTCCGGGTGGCGAGCGCGGCCGGCAAGCGGGAGCAGGGCGTTAAGGAGAACGCGCGGGAGGCCGGCGAGCGGCGGTCGTACCAGCGGCACGCGACCGAACGGGGCCACGAGCACGGCAGCCACGGGGCCTCGCTGACGGACCTGCACAACCTGCGCCGGGACGAGAGCCTTGCGCACCCGCGGTGCGTCTTCCAGCTGCTGAAGCGGCACTACCGCCGCTACACGCCGGAGCTGGTGGCAAGGATCTGCGGCATCCCGGAGGAACTCTTCGGGCAGTTGGCCCGCGCGGTGACGGAGAACTCCACCAGGGACCGGACCACCGCATGGGCGTACGCGGTGGGCTGGACCCAGCACACGGTCGGGGTGCAGTACATCCGGGCCGCCTCGGTGCTGCAACTGCTGCTCGGCAACATCGGGCGACCCGGCGGAGGCATCCTCGCCCTGCGCGGGCACGCGAGCATCCAGGGCAGCACCGACATCCCGACGCTCTACGACCTGCTGCCGGGGTATCTGCCGATGCCGCACCCGGACTCGCACGGCAGCCTGGACGAGTACGTCGCCGACGACGCCTCGGAGACGGGCTACTGGGGCAACATGCGGTCGTACGCGGTCAGCCTGCTGAAGGCGTACTGGGGTGACGCGGCCACCGCCGACAACGACTTCTGCTTCGACTACCTGCCGCGGATCACCGGCGACCACAGCACCTACCAGACGGTGCAGGCGCAGTTGGACGGCACGTGCAAGGGCTACTTCCTCAACGGGCAGAACCCGGCGGTCGGCTCGGCCAACGCGCGGGCGCAGCGGCTCGGCATGGCGAACCTCGACTGGCTCGTGGTCCGGGACTTCTCGCTGATCGAGAGTGCCACCTGGTGGAAGGACGGACCGGAGATCGAGTCCGGCGAGTTGCGGACCGAGGACATCGGGACCGAGGTGTTCTTCCTGCCCGCGGCCACGCACACCGAGAAGGACGGCAGCTTCACCAACACGCAGCGGATGTTGCAGTGGCACCACAAGGCGGTGGATCCGCCCGGCGACGCGCGCAGCGACCTGTGGTTCTGGTACCACCTGGGCCGGCGGATCCGGGCGAAGCTGGCCGGCTCGACCGCCGAGCGGGACCGCCCGATCCTCGACCTGAACTGGTCCTACTCCACCTCCGGTCCGCACGGGGAGCCGAGCGCCGAGGAGGTGCTACAGGAGATCAACGGCTGGCGGGCCGACGGTTCCTGCCTGTCGACGTACGAGGAACTCACCGACGACGGCTCCACCGTCTGCGGATGCTGGATCTACTGCGGCGCCTACGCCGGCGGGGTGAACCAGACCGCGCGGCGCAAGCCGCACACCGAGCAGAACTGGGTCGCGCCCGAGTGGGGCTGGGCCTGGCCGGCGAACCGTCGCCTGCTCTACAACCGCGCCTCGGCCGATCCGCAGGGCAGGCCGTGGAGCGAGCGCAAGGCGTACGTGTGGTGGGACGCCGGGAAGAAGAAGTGGACCGGGCACGACGTGCCGGACTTCCAGCCGACGAAGCCCCCGGACTACCGGCCCCCCGAGGGCGCGAAGCGGCAGGACGCCCTGTCCGGCGTCGACCCCTTCATCATGCAGGCGGACGGGAAGGGCTGGCTGTACGTGCCGGCCGGGCTGTCCGGCGGGCCGCTGCCGACGCACTATGAGCCGCAGGAGTCGCCGGTGCCGAACCTGCTCTACGGGCAGCGGCAGAACCCGGCGCGGGAGGTGAGCCGGCGGCGGGACGTGGACCCCTACCACCCGAGCGGCGACGACCGGGGCAGCGGTGTCTTCCCGTACGTGCTGACCACGTACCGGCTCACGGAGCACCACACGGCCGGCGGGATGAGCCGGTGGCTGCCGTACCTGTCGGAACTGCAGCCGGAGGCGTTCTGCGAGGTGTCGCCGGAACTGGCCGCCCAGGTCGGGCTGAGTCACCTGGGCTGGGCGACCATCGTCACCGCCCGCAGCGCGATCGAGGCGCGGGTGCTGGTCACCGACCGGATGGTTCCGGTACGGGTGCACGACCGGATCGTCCACCAGATCGGCCTGCCGTACCACTGGGGTCGCAACGGCATCACCACCGGCGACTCGGCCAACGACCTCACCCACATGTCCCGCGACCCGGACGTGCACATCCAGGAGGTCAAGGCCCTCACCTGCGACATCCGGCCCGGCCGCCGTCCCCGTGGCCCGGACCGGCGCCGCCTCGTCGAGGAGTACCTGGGGCGGGCCGGGATCACCGCGGCGACCGGCACCGCGCACCGCACCACGGAAGGGCACGGGCGAGCCGAATGACCGACAACCTGCTGGAGGGCGCGAAGGGGGACCGGGCCCTCGACTCCGGATATGCGCAGCCACCGCCGCGGATGGGATTCTTCACCGACACCTCGGTGTGCATCGGATGCAAGGCGTGCGAGGTCGCCTGCAAGGAGTGGAACCTGATCCCGGACGACGGGCTCGCCCTGCTCGGCATGTCGTACGACAACACGGGCATGCTGGGCGCCGACACCTGGCGGCACGTCGCCTTCATCGAGCAGGACCGCCCGCTCGGCCGGCAGAACAACGCCGTCGCCCTCATGCCGACCGGCCCGTCCGCGAGCGGGCACACCGCGCAGGTGGTGGCGGCTGGCCTGGGCCCGGAGCACGGCGCCCGCCTCGGCACCGAGACCGGCGCGACGCGGCTCGCGCCGAGCCCGGACGGGGGCCCACGGCAGCCGGTCGGCGCGGACGGGCGCACCGAGTTGCGCTGGCTGATGGCCAGCGACGTGTGCAAGCACTGCACGCACGCCGCCTGCCTCGACGTGTGCCCCACGGGCAGCCTCTTCCGAACCGAGTTCGGCACGGTGGTGGTGCAGGAGGACATCTGCAACGGCTGCGGCTACTGCGTGCCCGCCTGCCCCTACGGGGTGATCGACCAGCGCAAGGATGACGGCCGCGTCTGGAAGTGCACGCTCTGCTACGACCGGATGACGGGAAGCCAGGAGCCCGCGTGCGCCAAGGCGTGCCCGACGGAGTCCATCCAGTACGGCCCTCTCGACGACCTGCGCGAACGCGCCGCGCACCGGGTCGCGCAACTACACGACGCCGGGGTGGCCGACGCCCGGCTGTACGGGGCCGATCCGGACGACGGCGTCGGCGGGACCGGCGCGTTCTTCCTGCTGCTCGACGAGCCGGAGGTGTACGGCTTTCCACCCGATCCCGTCGTGACGACCCGGGACCTACCGGCCATGTGGCGGCACACGGCGATCGCGGCGGCCGCGGTGGCCGCGACCGTGCTCGCCGCGTTCGCGGGAGCCCGCCGATGAGCGCCGCACCGTCCGGGTCGTCCAGCGGAAGCGGCGCCGTCGGCTCGCAGGAGGCCGGCAGCGAGGTACGCCGCGACGGGCTGCACCACGTCGCGCCGGGCCGGGAGGCCCTGATCGGCTCCCGGGGCGGCCGACGCCCGGGCCGCGGCGGCGAGGTCGTGCCGCCGGCCGAGTTCCGGTCCTACTACGGCCGAGCGGTCATCAAGCCGCCCGTGTGGAAGGCGCACAACATCGCCGGCTACCTCTTCCTCGGCGGGGTGGCCGGGGGAGGGGCCCTCCTGGCGGCGGGTGCCGACCTCACCGGCCGCCCGGCGATGCGCCGCGCCGCCCGGCTCGTCTCGGCCGGCGCGACGGGGCTGTCGCTCGCCGTCCTGGTGGTCGACCTCGGCAGGCCCAGGCGTTTCGTGCACATGCTGCGCGTCGTCAAGCCGACCTCGCCGATGTCGGTCGGTACGTGGCTGCTCGGCGGTTTCAGCCCGCTCGTGGCGGTCGCCGCGCTGGACGAGGTGGCGAGCCTGCTGCCGCGCCGCGCGGCGGAGCTCGCCGGGCTGCTGGCCCGCCCGAGCGGGTTGGCCGCCACGGCCGTCGCCCCCGCGATCACCACCTACACCGGCGCGCTGATCGCCAACACCGCCGTCCCCGTGTGGCACGAGGCGCACCGGGAGTTGCCGTACCTGTTCGGGGCGAGCGGCCTCGCCGCGGCCGGCGGCCTGGTGGCGGCGGCCTCCCCGGCACGCGAGGCGGCGCCGGCCCGGGTGGCCGGTCTCGCCGGTTCCGTCGCCGCGCAGCTGCTTGACCGGGCCGTCCACCGGCGCCTCGGGATGGTGGCCGAGCCGCTGACCACGGGGCGGGCCGGGCGGCTCCGCCGGGCCGCCCGGGTGTGTGCGCTCGCGGGAACGGCGCTGCTCGCGGCGTCGGCGATCCGTCGCAGCCGGACGCTGGACATCGCCGGCGGGCTGGCGCTCGCCGCCGAATCCGCGTTGACCAAGTTCGGCTACTTCCATGCCGGCACCGCTTCCGCAGCCGATCCGAGGTACACGGTGCTGCCGCAGCGCGAGCGGTCCGGAGGGTAGCGGCGACGGTTTCCCGGATTCGACCGGAGAACCGCCGCCGACGCGTCGATGCGGGGGACAGTCGATCGGTGGATCAGCAGCCGGCGGTACGCGTGTAGTTCCGCGTCCCGAAGTAGTAGGCCAGGTTGCCGCTGAACCGGACTTGGATGTCGCTGCCGTTCAGCCGCTGCTCGTAGTGCAGGTGGGAGCCGCTGGAGCCGCCGCTGTTGCCTACGTAGCCGATGGTGGTGCTGTAGCCGACGGACTGGCCGACGGAGACGTTGAACCCGCTGAGGTGGGCGTAGTAGGTGGTGTGCCCGTTGCCGTGGTTGATCCGCACGTACCGGCCGTAGCTGGTGTCACCGAGGTTGGCGACCACGTCCACGGTGCCCGGCGCGCTGGCCTTGACCGGGTCGCCGTGGTCGTCGGTCCGGTTGAAGTCGATCGCGTACTGCGGGCTGTGGTCGACGCGGGTCTGACCGGACCACGTCTGGTTGCACGGGAACGGCACCCGGAACGACGGCGCGGCCGCGGCGGGCGACGCCGGGGCCAGGAACGCGGCGGTCGCCAGCGCGGCGACACTGAGGAAACTCGTCAGGCGGGAACGCATCCAAACCTCCACGATCACAACTTTCGATCTTCTCGCTGGATGATGTCAGAAAGCTTCGCGATGGGGCCGCGCTGGTGGGGATGTCGCGGATCGGGGGCGAGCCGCACGGCGCGACTATAACGAACATCAATGCCTTGGTGAAGGATATCTGCGATCTAGCTCACGTTCCTTGAAGGTTTCCCATGGGAGGGTTGGCGGGTTGATCGAAATCTGGCGATCTCTCGCGGGTCCGTGTGATAGTGGGGCGCCACCCGCCCGACGCGAACCGCTGACCGGTTCGTCGTCGGGTGCTTCCGTGAAACCTCCAAGGAGGATGCGTGCCGCTCCGCGCACCAAACCCGTCCGGTCGCCGTCCTGGCCGGCCCTCGCGAACGCTGCGGTGGACGCTGGCCCGGGCGCTCGCGCTCGCCGCGATCGTCCTCGCGGCCCTGCCGGTGGCCGGAAACCGGCCGGCCCACGCCAGCGCACCGCTGCTGACAACGGCGCAACGGCAGGCCTACCTGTACTACTACGCGCCGGTGATCTTCAAGCGCGCCAATGAGGACAACGGCCAGGATGGCCGCGACTGGCTGACGAACTACGACTTCGACCAGGACCGCAACTTCGCGACCAACCGGTACCACTGGCTGGAGAGCGAGCACTACGTCGCCGCGTCGGCGGCGCAGGCGACCACCAGCCCGTACGCGGCGTGGCGGATCCGCCCGACCCTCTACACCTCGCTGATCGAGTACATGAACGGGACCACCAAGTCGCTGGTGCTGCTCTACCACGTGTACAACGCGGCGGACAAGGAGGGCGACGCCATCCACGACTGGGAGCGGATCGAGATCGTCGTACACAACGTCACCGGCACGCCCGGGGCGACCGGCGAGTACGTCAACAACTCGACCATCACCCACCACCACGAGCACATCATCCGCAAGCGCGGCGACTTCGGCTTCAACTTCATGAACACCGCGACGGGCCGGCACCTGATGGTCTGGCAGGCGGACGAGGCCGGCAGCGTCCTGGCCACGCACGCGCACGAGCTGCGGTACGTCAACGACACCTACAGCTCGCTCGCTGCCCAACCGGTCACCAACAACGCCGAGGTGGAGATCAGCGGCAAGGACGAGGACAAGAACGTGCACTACATCTTCGTCCCGCAGGCGTCGTCGGCGGCGGTGACCGCCTGGGGCGCGAAACCGCTGACCTTCGCCAACGCGTCGACGCTGATCGGCGGGCACGACAACGAGCACACCGTCGACTGGTACCAGGCCAAGCGGATCACCTACGAGCTGCAGGACATCGCCGACATCATCCCGACCCACTGGGCGGGCAACCCGGCCTGGTCCACGCACTGGCTGTCGTCGGCCGTGGACGACGTCGAACTCGAGTCGCCGGTGGTCAACGAGACCGGTGCGGTGGAGGTGAACGCCGGGCGGCAGCGCTTCTACAGCAAGTCCCGCGACAACGGCGCCTCCGACCTGACCGACGACCGGGAAGGGATCATCCACAAGGACTGGCTCTACGGCGCGTACTCCGCCGAGGCGGACGAGGACATCGAGGGCTCGTCCGACCACTTCCCGGCGTACGAGGGCACCGGCGTGGACAGTTACGGCTGGACCCGGCAGCTGGCCAGCGGACGCCCCGACTCGCCCAACGCCTACTGGTGGCAGCACGACTTCTTCGTCCACGACGGAACGGTCGACGCCGACAGCTCCGCCCGGGAGAGGGGCCAGTGGCTGCGCGGCGCCTGGTACCTCGCCGCGAACGGCGGGTTCGACGGGCGCTGGGTGCAGCTCTTCGACGACCGCCCGGGGCTCGAGGCCGGCGTCTCCTGACCGCACGGCCCACGGCCGGGACGCCGGCGGTCCGCACGCGACCGCCGGCGCCCCGACCCCGGCTCAGGCGGCCGGTCGCAGCTGCACCGTGGCGATCTCCCAGGGGCGCAGCGCCAGCCGGACCAGGCCGTCACCGTCGACGGGCAGCACCTCGCCGGGCCGGCCGAGCAGGTCCGCCCGACACGCCGCGCGCACGCCCCGACCGGCCCCGATGACCACGCTGGTCGCCGTCGGCGTCTGCGCGACCACCCGCAGCTCGATGCGGCCGTCCCGGTCCCGGACGCTGGTCAGCGCGACCCCCTCCCCGGTCACCGTCAGGCCGGCCACCGGCGCGGGCAGCGCGGCCGACGGCGCGGCGGCGCCGGGGAAGGTGAGCGGCTCGTGCCGGTACGCCTCCGCCGCGGCGAGCACTCCGGCGCAGTGCCAGTCGCCCCGGAACGGCAGCACCGCCAGCTCGACGCTCCGAGCGCCACGGCACTGGGCCAGCGGCGTCGGCAGCTGCGGGCCGGCCGGCTCGTCCCGCAGGGCGTGCCGGTTGCGGGACAACATCCCGATCGACCGCAGCACGGTGACGGCGAGTTCCCGGCCGGAGTCGGTCAGCTCGTACTCGGTGGGCTGGGTCAGCAGGACGGCCAGCGAGCCCCCGGCGCCCCCGGCCGCGACGAACCCGGAGGCGGGGAACGTCGGCAGTGGCACCTCGCCGCCGCCCTCGGCGGTCAACCCGCGCTCGACGACCGCGAACTGGCCCTCCGCGTACGACGACGCGGCCCGCGCCGGCAGCGGCAGGTGCACCCGGACCCGGTGGTCGTCGCAGCGGTTGTCGAACTCCATCCGCAGCCGGACGAAGGGCTCACCGGCGCGCAGCTCGACCCGGGTCGCCACGGTCACCGCCTCCCGCTCCACCCGCCGCGAGCCCGCGTCCACGTCGGCGCCGGCCGGCCAGCGGTACTCGCGCAGCACGTCGAGGACGGCGACGACCGGCCCGGCGTGCACGACCACGGTCCGCACCGCCCGGGGCTTGTCGACCAGCTCGTCGGCGGCGGGCGGGGCGTAGTTGTAGCTGTCGCCCACGTCGCCCCCGTCGACGATCCGTCCCACCCCGTCCACGGTCAGCCCGTCCGGCGTGGACAGCCGCAACGTGCCGTCCTCGGCGACCTCGACCCGCAGCAGGCCGTTGTCGACCGCCCGGCCGTGCACGGCGACCGGCGCGGGCGCCGGCCGGGTCGCCCCGGCGGGCCCGACGGCGCCGGCCGACAGGGGGGCCGCGACCGCCGCCGGGGCGGCGTCGGCCGGAGGCAGGGCGACCGGGCGCGCCGCGGCGTGCCCCAGCGCCGGGACGTCCACCAGGGCGGCGACGGTCAGCCGCGGCGCGGCGACGATGCGGACCCGCCACGCGTCCCGGTCGCCGGCCGCGGCGAGCGCCAGCCGGACGTCCTCGACGTCGAAGGCGGGGTCGCCGTGCCGGGCCACCTCGAAGGTCAGGGTGGCGTCCTCGGCCGACACCGACCAGGCGGTGACCTCCTGCCCGTACAGCTCCCGGCCGTGCACCCGGGTGAGCACCGTCGACAGCTCCGCGGCCGGGACCAGGTCGTCGGCGAGCAGCGTCCGGGCGCGGTCGAGGACCTGGGCGGGCGCGACCCTGCCGTCCGCGCCGAGCAGGCCGACCGGCCCGTCCGCCGGGGCCTCGACGTCGAGGCGGACCAGGACGGTCCGGGCCGCCGGGGTCGGGTTGAACAGCAGGTACGCGTCGCGCGGCACCCGCGCGGCGAGCCGCGCGCCCACCAGGTCGCACACCGCCCGGCCGAGCTGGTCGGCCTCGGCCAGCCGGGCGGCCACCTGCTCGGCGGTCTCGTCGCAGCCGCACCCGGTCACCGAGTCGTGGCAGCTCGCGTCGATCAGCCGGGTCCAGGTCATGTCCAGGAACCGCTGCACGGACGGGTCGTGGTAGAGCGCGGCGAGCGGCTCGGCGTACCGCTCGACCCGCCGCTCGGCGCGCCCCATCGCCTGCTTCAGGTGGGCGCGTACCGAGATCACGCCGGGCAGGATGTTGGCCCGGGCGTGCGAGCGCAGCTCACCGACCACGGTGGGCAGCCCCTGCACCGTGGTCGGTTGAGCGGCGAAGTACTCGGCGAGGGTGCCGAGGCGCAGGTGCACGCCGTCGACGCCGGCCGCGGCGAGCAGGTCCGGGGCGTCGGGCGCCGGCGCGGCGTGGTCCGTGCCGTACATGGCCAACAGCGGGCCGTCCGCGCCGTCCGACCGCCAGCCGCGCAGCCGCTCGGCCAGGTCGGCCGCCCGGCGGGTGACCAGGCGCGGGTCGTCCATCAGGCCGGCGGCGTTGCCGTAACCGCCGGGCAGGTACTCGGTGCGGATCGTGGTGCCGTCCGGGGCCTGCCAGGCGAACGCGTGCTGCCGCATCCGGTCCGGTACGCCCCGGAACACGCAGGCGTGGGCCAGGCCCGCGCCGGCCAGGATCTGCGGCATCTGCGCGGTGTGGCCGAACATGTCGGGCAGGTAGCCGACCGGCATCGCCCCGCCGAGCGCGGTGCTGCGGGCCAGCCCGCGCTCCAGGTTGCGGACGATGTTCTCCCCGGAGCAGAGGAACTCGTCGAGCAGGATCTGCCACGGCCCGACCGACAGCCGGCCGGCCCGCACCAGCGCCACCACCTGCTCCCGGCGTTCCGGCCGCACCTCCAGGTAGTCGTCGACCGCGGCGAGCTGCCCGTCCAGGGTGAACCGTTGGCGCTCGTCGCGGGCCATCCGGTCGAACACCTCGTCGAGCAGGGCCACCAGCCGCAGCCGGAACCGCTGGAACGGCTCGTACCACTCCCGGTCCCAGTGCGTGTGCGGGACCACGATGATCTCGGTCGGTCGGTCCATCAGCTCGCTGCCTCTCCGCCGATCGCTCGGGTACGTCCGGTCAGCTGCACAGTGCGATCACCTCCATGCGGTGGGACTCCAGGACGTGCAGGCCGTCGGCGGCCGGCAGCAGGCAGCGGTCGCCGCGGACCACCCGGTGCCGGCCGTCCGGATACCCGAGCAGTGCGCCGTCCGCGTCGAGCGCCAGCAACTCGTCGCCGAGCCGCAGCAGCAGCGGGGCGTCGGGGCCGGCGGAGACGGCGGTACGGCCGGCGGCGAGCGCGTCCCGTACCGCCGCCTCGTCGGCCGGGTCGCCGTCGACGAGCACCCAGGTGGTCGGCGTCCCCGGCGGCGCGTCCGCGCCGGGGGAGTGGAAGTCGCTGCCCCCGACCGGTACGACGTCCGGCCGCCACGCCTGCGCCCACGCCAGGGGCGCCCCCCAGGTGCGGTCCCACCACCCGGAGTGCCACACCTCGACCAGCCGGGCCCGGGTGGTCACCGGCTGCCGCCAGGCGCAGTCCGCGGCGAGCGGGTGGTTGATCGACAGCAGCCCGCCGGCGCGTTCCGCCGCGCCGAGCCACGACTCGGCCGGCTGCCGGAAGTCGATCCAGCCCACCGGGCCGAAGACGTTGGCGTGCCCCCGGTCGGTGGTCACCTCCTGCCCGGGCACGAGGGTGATCCCGTACCGGCGGGCCGAGGCGGGCAGCCAGGGATGGTGGCTGACCGTGTTGTGGTCGGTGACGGCGAGGAAGTCCAGGCCCCGGGAGACGGCCAGGGCGGCCAGCTCGTCGACGGTCTGCGTGCCGTCGCTGTGCACCGTGTGCGCGTGCAGGTCGCCGGCGAGCCACCGGCGCCCGTCCACCTGGGGCAGGGCCCGGCGGGGCGGACGTTCGGGACGCTCCGGCGCGGCGGTGGACGCCGGCGGCGCGGACCGGGTGGTGCCGGTGGTGGCGGTGACCTCGAAGTCGAGCCCGTCGGGCGGGATCCGGTGCAGCCGCAGCAGCACCTGCCACTCGCCGGGTTCCAGCTCGCCCGGCAGGTAACCGGGGGTGGCCCAGTCGGCCGTGATGGTGTAGCCGTCCCGCGCCCCACCCGACCAGCCCCGGAAGCCGGCCGGCCCGAGGCAGCCCAGGTCCAGCACGCCCGCGTCGCGCGGGTAGTCCAGCCGTACGGTGAGGGCGGCGGTGCCCGGCGCGACGGTGACCGGCAGGGCCCGGAGCACCTCCTCCGCGCGGTCCCGCAGGGTCCACCTGCCCCGGTGCGTCGCCATGGTCAGGCGTCCGCCGCGACGCCGGTACGCGGTGCCGGCGCCGGCGGCGCCGCCGTGCCGGTGACCAGTTCGCCGTCCCGGTAGACCAGGGAGCGCCCGGGTCGCGGCAGCACCCAGCCGGTGTCGCCGGGCCCCGGTTCCCGTCCCTCCGGCACCACGACCTGCACGCCGGTCGCCGCGTCGCCGCCGCCGGGCACGTCCAGCGACACCAGGGAGAAGCTGCCGAGGTTCTCCACCACCACGACCCGGCCGGTCAGCGCGCCGGTGACCGGCTCGGGGGAGTAGTCGAGGTACTCGGGCCGGACGCCGTAGACCACGCGTTCCCCGTCGGTCAGCCGGCCGCGGGCGTCCTCGGGCACGGGCACGCGTGCCCCGGCGACGGCCAGTTCGTCACCCCGCACGAGCGCCGGGACCAGGTTCATCGGGGTCGACCCGATGAACCCGGCGACGAAGGTGTTGGCGGGGCGGCGGAAGACCTCGGTGGGGGTGCCGACCTGCCGGATGCGTCCGCCGTCCATCACCGCGATCCGGTCGGCCAGGGCCAGCGCCTCGGCCTGGTCGTGGGTGACGAAGACGGTGGTGACGCCCAGCTCCCGTTGCAGCCGCTTGAGGAAGGTCCGCGCCTCCAGGCGCAGCCGCGCGTCCAGGTTGGACAGCGGCTCGTCGAGCAGGAAGACCTGCGGATGGCAGGCCATCGCCCGGGCCAGCGCGACGCGTTGCTGCTGGCCGCCGGAGAGCTGCCCGGGCCGGCGGTCCAGCAGCGCGGACAGACCCAGCTCGTCGGCGGTGCCCGCGGCCTTGTCGTGCCGGGCGGCCCGGCCCACCTTCTTGATCCGCAGCGGGTACGCGATGTTGTCCCGGACGGTCATGTGCGGGAACAGCGCGTAGTCCTGGAAGACCATCGCCACGTCCCGCTGCCCGGGCGGCAGGTTCGTCACCACCCGGTCACCGATGCGTACGGTGCCGGCGGAGGCGAGTTCCAGGCCGGCGATGGTGCGCAGCAGGGTGGTCTTGCCGCAGCCGGACGGGCCGAGGAGGGCGAAGAACTCGCCGTCGGCGATCTCCAGGTCGAGGGCGTCCAGGGCGCGCACCCCGTTGGGGTAGACCTTGGTCAGCTCGCGCAGGGCGATGGCGGCCATCAGCGCTTGATCCCTCCGTGGAAGCGGAACCCGTACCTGCTGCTGACGAAGACGAACATCAGCGCCACCGGCAGCGAGTAGAGCAGCGAGAAGGTGGACAGCAGCCGCAGGTCGGCCTGGCCGCCCTCGGTGTAGAGGGTGTACATGATCACCGCGGCGGGGGCCTTGTCCGGGCCGCGCAGCAGCAGGAACGGCACCAGGAAGTTGCCCCACACGTTCGCCACCGCCCACACCCCGACGGTGGCCAGTCCGGGTCGGACTACCGGCACCACGATGTGCCGCATGATCTGCAGCCGGCTGGCCCCGAACACCCGCGCCGACTCCTCGTACGACGTCGGCGTGGCGTCCATGAAGTCCTTGAGGATGAAGATCGCGGCGGGGAGCAGGCCGCCGGTGAGGATCAGGACGACGCCGAGCCGGGAGTCGATCAGGTTGAGCCGGAACGCCAGCTCGAACAGCGGCACCATGGTGGCCGTGCCGGTCACGATCGACGACAGCAGCAGCAGTCCGTAGAGCAGCGCGTCCCGGCCCGGCACCCGCACCCGGCTCAGCGCGTACGCGGCCAGCGCGGCGAACGCCACCACCAGGACGGCGGTGCCGCCGGCCAGCCAGACCGAGTTGACCAGCGAGGTCAGCGCGTACGGGTTGTCCAGCAGGGCGCGGAAGTTGTCGAGGGTGAACCGCGGCAGCGAGGTGGCGATCGTCGGAGTGTCGTCGAACGGCGCGGTGGCCAGCCACAGCAGCGGCAGGGCGAAGAAGGCGAGGACCAGGCAGAGGAAGACGTACCGGCCGACGCGGGCCAGCACGTGCCGGACGGCCGCCCGCGCCGCCTGGTCGGCGCGGGTCACGGTGCTCATTCCGGCGCCTCGCTGCGCTCGCTCATGCCCGCTCCCTCCGCCGGCCCAGCATGCGCAGGTAGACCAGCGCGATGACCAGGTTGATCAGCAGCATGACGAACGAGATCGCCGCCCCGAAGCCCAGCTC
The DNA here is from genome assembly GCF_039871625.1 of Micromonospora sp. B11E3. NCBI lineage: Bacteria > Bacillati > Actinomycetota > Actinomycetes > Micromonosporales > Micromonosporaceae > Micromonospora > Micromonospora sp. B11E3. The sequence goes on from NZ_JBDPMC010000079.1 coordinate 23,139, forward strand.
GCCGCCGGAGAGCGCCACCTTGTAGACATAGACCGGCAGGATCTCGGTGCGCTGCTCGGGGCCGCCCGCCGTGATCAGGAACGGGGTGAAGTCGTTGAACGTCCAGAGGCTGATCAGCAGCAGGTTGGTCAGCACGTGGCCGCGGATGCGCGGGAACACCACGTCGCGCAGCTGCTGCCAGGTGGAGGCGCCGGCCAGCCGGGCGGTCTCCAGGTGGGAACGGGGCACGTTCTCCAGCGCGGCGGCGTAGAGCATCATCGAGAACGCCGCACCCCGCCAGGTGTTGAAGATGATGATCGACAGCATCGGGTGGTCGAGCAGCCAGGCCGTGCCGGGCGTGCCCAGCAGCGCGTTGAGCGTCCCGGCGTCCCGGTCGAGCAGGGCGATCCAGAGGAACGCCACGACCGAGCTGGGCAGGATCCAGGACAGCAGGACGAACCCCTCGACCACCCGGCGCAGCGGGCCCCGCCGGCCGCGCAGCGCGAAGGCGATGGCGAAGCCGAGGCCGGCCTGGCCGATCACCGCCGAGCCGAGCACGAACTGCAGGGTCAGCAGCAGCGACGCCCGGAAGCGCCCGTCGCCCAGCGCCCTGGTGTAGTTGTCCAACCCGACGACCTCCGGGTTGGCCGCGGCCAGTCCGGTGAGCCGGTAGTTCGTGACGCCCAGGTAGATCGTCCAGACGGCCGGCACCACCAGGAAGAGCAGGATCAGCGCCATGCTCGGGACGAGGAACCCGGCGGCCCGGGCCCGGCCCAGCCCGGCCGCGTCGGGGGCCGGGGAGGCGCCCGACGCCGGGCGCGCCCCCTCGACCGTCTCGTCAGGACGAGACGTTGCCTGGACCACCGACGATCCCCTCGACCTTCTTCCGGTACGCCGAGGCCGCCTCGTCGACGCTCCGGCCCGACGCCACGGCCGCGGTCGCCTCCTGCAGCGCCACCGACACCTGCGGGTAGACCGCCAGCGGCGGCCGGTACGCGGTCAGCGGCAGCACCTTCTCGGCGACGAAGTTCAGCATTGGGTCGCCGGCCAGCACCTCCTTGTTCACGTCCATCCGGGAGGTGATCCGCGCCGCACCGGCGAGCTGCGCCTTGGTGGCCTCCGCCGAGTGCATGAACGACAGCAGTTCGAACGCCTGCGACGGGTACTTCGAGTTCGGGTTCAGCACGTCGACGCCGCCGCCGGACATGCTGACGAAGTCCTGGCCGCGGATGCCCGCGCCGGGCTGCTTGGCCGGGAACAGCGCGTACCCGACGACGCTGTCCCGGTCGGCCATCTTCGCGATGCCGTCCTTCGGGTTGATCACGCTGCGCCAGAAGTAGTCGCCCTCGGCCAGAATGCCGATCTTTCCGGCGGCGAACTCCTGGAAGGACTTGTCCCGCCCCTTGGCCTCCTGCTGGAGCCTCGGATCGCCGAGCCCGCCCCCGTAGACCTTGGCGTAGAAGTCGAGCACGTCCCGGACCGGCTGGGTGGCACCGGCCCACTTGCCGTCGGTGTAGATCTCGCCACCCGCGCCGACCAGGAGCGGCAGCGCGCCCTGCATGCTGGTCGCCTCACCCATCGCGGTGCCGGCGTTGATCTGGATCGGGGTCACCCCCGGCACCGCCTTGAGCCTGGTGCCGGCGTCGAGGATCTCCTGCCAGCTCCTCGGCTGCCAGTCGGCGGGCAGGCCGGCCCGGGCGAAGAGCGCCTTGTTGTAGTAGAGGACCCGGCCGTCGGTGCCCTGCGGGATGCCGTACCGCTTGTCCTCGAACGTGCCCAGACCCTGCACACTCTCCGGGATCTGCGACCAACCGTCCCACGCGTCGACCTGGTCGCCGGACACCTCGGACAGCGGCTTGAGGTAGCCGGCCTGGACGAACTCGCCGACCCAGATGCCGTCGACCGACATCACGTCGGCGCCGCCCCTGGACCGCAGGTCCAGCGCCAGCTTGGTCTTGTACTGCTCGTCGTCGACGCCGCTGGGCACGAACGACACCTTCGCGGTGACGCCCTTCGCCTTCTGGGCCTCGACGAACCGGGGGATGACCCACTTCTCGATCCACTCCGCACCGGCGGCGTTCTTGCCGCCGGCGATGGCGTTGGCGGTGATGGTGAGGGTGATGTTCTTGGCGTCCTTGCCGGCGGGCTCGGAACCGCCACCGCAGGCCGTGACGGTGAGCGTGAGGGCGGTGAGCGCGGCGAGCGCCCCCGTGACGCGTTTCGGCGTGACTGACATGGGCCGTTCCCTTCGCAAGACGTCACCTCGAAGAGACTCGCGGGTCGCCCCGCCGGCCGCAGGTCCACGCCGGCGGTGCTGTCGGCCACAATGTCATGACAGCCTGGAGACGTAAATACCTATCACTGGATCGAGCGCGAAACCCCAGCTCAACGCCCGGCGACGGTCGACTCCACGGACGCCACTCGGTGGACAATCCGAAGTGGATCAAGCAGACCGGGGCCCCGGGTGGCCACGATCAACCGGTGCCCGTAACGTGACCGGCCACACCGCGGCCCGCGCCGGCGGGACCGGTCGCGGGCCGCGGTGTGTCAGGGGTGCCAGGGGCGTCAGAGGCGCAGTGCCGCCTCGACGATGTTCGCGTACCCGACGTGGCCGCTGCGGTTCGGGTGGTACGACTCGCCGATCGGGTAGGAGGTGCCGTTGATCCACTCGACGTCGTCGCAGACGGCGTGCCCGGTGAACGGGCCGCGCGCGTCCACGAAACCGAATCCCCGCGCCGCGGCCCTGGCGCTGATGGTGCTGGCGAGCAGGTTGGCGGCCGCGTTCAGCTCGGCCTGCTCGCCGGGGGAGATGCGGGCGATGGCGTTGCACTCCTCGCCGTTGAACAGCCGCGGGTAGCCGACCACGACCACCCGGGCGTTCGGGGCGAGCGTGCGGATCCTGGTGTAGAGCTGGTCGAGCTGGCCGGGAAGGGTGTCGCGAATGTAGGCCTCGGCCCTGTCGATGTCACCCCAGCAGGTGTACGGCCAGGGCTTTGCGCACTGCAGGATCACCGACGACCAGCCGATGTCGTTGCCGCCCGCGCTGACCGTGACGTAGCGGGTGATGGAGTTGAGGCTGCCCAACTGCCCGTTGAGGACGTCGGGGACCTTCGCCCCCGCGCAGGCGGCGAAGGCGAGGGTGGCGCCGAGCCGGGCCGCGTCGAGCACGGGGTACGCGTGCGGCGAGCGCTGGCAACCGCTGTCGTCGTAGTACTCGCGGGTGCCGGTGCCGGAGGCGTACGAGTCGCCGAGTGCGGTGTAGGCGGGGCCGGCGGCGTGCGCGGGGGGCGCGACCAGCAGTAACGAGAGCGCCGCCAGCAGGGGGACGGCGGCGCGGAGCGATGCGCGCATCTTGGCTCCATCCGGGAGGGGGCGGTGGTGCGCACGTCGTGGCAGAAACATCGATAAACATAAAGATTTGTCGGCGGGGCTGCCTGGCCGGGGATCGCCTGCGGTGGCCGGTGCTGTCAGGAGCACTGGGGACGGGGCCGGCCGTTCCCTGGGGCTGGTCGTGGCTGGCCGTCGCTCGACGGCCGCCCGACGCGCGTTGCCGGCTGCCGCAGATCCCGCGTCAGCGCCCGTTTCCTGCCAAGAACATTAGCAGGACCGCTGATACAGCAGTATCGGGCAATGAATTGATTTTCCGGAAAAGCGCCCGTGGCTACGGGGTGAGGGTGTCAACCAGTTGCTCGACCGGGCCTCCGTCGACGGCGGGGAGCGGGAGCAGCCGTGGTTGGTGCGTCGCGGGCTGGTGCCGCGATCGCGCCCGCAACGAATACTCGCGCTCGCGACGTTCGTCGACATGTTGGGCAGCGGCGTCTTCATGGTCAGCGCGGCGCTGTTCTTCACCCGCGTCGTCGGGCTTCCGTTGGCGCAGGTGGGCTTGGGAATGGGCGTCGCCGCCGCGCTCTGCCGGACGCTGTGGAGCTGCCCCGCCTGTGCTACCGGAATGCGGGTCAGTGCTCCGTCCTTCAGGGCGGGGGTGAAGGCCCGCGCTGGGAGGGCCGCCAAGGCCCGAGCAGTGCCTTAAACCGGGCGGTTCTGCTGCTCGATGTACTGCTTCACGAGGCTCAGCGGTGCGCCGCCGACGGACCCGGCGAAGTACGAGCCCGACCACAGTTTGTTCGCCTGGTAGTAGTGCGGTACGAGGTCGGGGAACTCCTGCCGCAGGCGGCGTGACGAGACGCCCTTGAGGCTGTTGACCAGCCGGGTCACGGCCACCTTGGGTGGGTGATTGACGAGCAGGTGGACGTGGTTGTTCTCGCCGTTGAACTCGATCAGCTCGGCCTCGAAGTCGGCGCACA